>JBASVF010000353.1:0-9207 GCA_049275795.1 Desulfomonilia bacterium | reverse complement strand
GAGCCCGAGTGGGGCTGGACGTTGGCGTGATCCGCCCCGAAGAGCTTCTTGGCGCGTTCGATGGCGAGCTCCTCAGCCACGTCGACATACTCGCAGCCGCCGTAGTAGCGCTTGCCCGGATAGCCTTCCGCGTACTTGTTGGTCAGCACGCTGCCCTGTGCCTCGAGCACGGCCTCGGACACGATGTTCTCCGACGCGATGAGCTCAAGCTTGTTGCGCTGGCGCTTCAGCTCACCCATGATGGCCTGGTACAGCTCTGGGTCCGTTTTCTTCACCTGTTCATAGCTCATGTGCAGTTCCTCTTTCGTATGATTTCTCCGACGAGTTCTTCGATCTTGTCCAGCCTGGACTGGTGCCTCCCTCCCTCGAAGGGGGTCGTGAGCCAGGCGCTCACGATGTCCTGGGCCACTGCCGGTCCGAGAACCCTCCCCCCCAGGATGAGGCAGTTCGAATCATTGTGCAGCCGTGACATGCGCGCCGTGTAGGCGTCATGGCAGAGCGTGCCGCGGATGCCCGGGATACGGTTTGCGAGGATGGACATCCCGAGGCCGGTGCCGCATATCAGGACGATGCGATCGCACTCGCCGCGCAAGAACGCCTCGATCGCCCGGAATGCATAGTCGGGGTAGTCGACGGAGAGTTCCGAGTCGGTCCCCAGGTCGAGCACCTCGCAGCCGTGCCCGGCCAGGGTCTCCTTGACAGGCTCCTTGAGGGCCAGTCCACCGTGGTCGCATGCAACGCCGATCTTCATCACCGCTCCTTCCCCAGGACCAGGACAACGTTCTGCCCCCCGAAGCCGAACGAGTTGTTCATGCAATGAGACACCTCGGCGCGGAGGGCCCTGTAAGGGACGTAGTTCAGATCGCACTCGGGATCGGGGTTGTCAAGGTTGATCGTGGGCGGAATGACCCCGTGGTTGAGGACCAGCACGCAGATGACCGTCTCGAGCCCGGCCGCGCCCCCGATGAGGTGGCCGGTCATCGACTTGGTGGAGCTTATCGGCACCCGGTAGGCATGATCGCCCAGCGCCTTCTTGATGGCCTTGGTCTCGATGGCGTCGTTGAGCTGGGTGGAGGTGCCGTGGGCATTGATGTAGCCGATGTCGGCCTTGTCGATGCCCGCGTTGCTGATCGCCCGCTCGATGGCGCTCACCACTGCTACGCCTTCAGGCTCCGGCGCCACCACGTGGTAGGCGTCCTGGGTCATGGCCGACCCCTCGAGCAGGGCGAGAACCCGGGCCCCGCGGGCGCGGGCATGGTCGTAGTCCTCCAGCACGAGCACGCCGCCGCCCTCGGACATCACGAACCCGTCGCGGTCGGCGCTGAAAGGCCGCGAGGCCGCCTTGGGATCGTCGTTGCGGGTGGAGAGCGCCCTCATGGATGCGAAAGCGGAGACGGCAAAGGGCGTCAGGCAGGCTTCGACCCCGCCGGCGAGCATGCAGTCTGCATCGCCCGAAAGGATCAGCCGGGCCGCGAGGGCCAGGGCGTGGCCCCCGGTGGCGCAGGCGGATGCGATCCCCATGCCGGGCCCCCTTGCATGGATGCGGATCGAGCACTCGGCAGAGGCCATATTGGGGATGAACATGGGCACCGTTACCGGAGACACCCGGCGAGCGCCCCGGGTATGAAAGGTCTGGATCTGAGTTTCCAAGGTGGTGACGCCGCCTGCGCCCGTGCCGATCATCACACCGATGCGATCTGGAGGGTAGGAGCCCGGGTCGAGCCCGGCGTGGTGGTAGGCATCGAGACCTGCGGCCAGTGCCATCTGGGAGTACCGGTCCATGTGGCGGAGCTCTTTGGACCCCAGGTACCGGCTTGGGTCGAAGTCCCGTGCAGGCCCACCGAAGGTGACCGGCAGGCCTGATAATTCGTCGATCGGCTCTATGCCCGACTTTCCTTCGACAAGGCCATTCCAGAGGGTTGCGGCGTCACAGCCCAGGGGCGAGACAACACCGAACCCCGTGACGGCTACCTTCCGCAAGGAAGGATCACAGCCTTGTTTGTACGTAATTGATGGCATCCTTTACAAACTTGATCTTCTCCGCCTCGTCGTCGGGAATCTCGATGTTGAACTCCTCCTCAACGGTCATGATCAGTTCAACGAGATCGAGGGAGTCAGCACCGAGATCGTCAGCAAAAGACATCTCGGGGGTGATCTCGGAGGTGTCCTTGTCGAGCTGCTCTGCAATGAGTTGAATGATGCGCTGTGCTACATCCACCATAAGTCATGCTCCTCCTTTTTTTCCTAATCACTCTGATCTGAATCAGGTGTAGAGCCCGCCATCGATCACGAAGACCTGGCCCGTAATGTATGAACTGAGATCAGAAGAGAGAAAGGCAACGAGCCCAGCAACGTCTTCCGGACTGCCGATCCTCCGCAAAGGTATCTGCCCGACGAGCGAGTCGATATCCAAATCTCTAGTCATATCCGTTTTCACCAGTCCCGGTGCAACGGCGTTTACGAGTATGCCTTTCGGACCCAGCTCTTTGGCGAGGCTCTTGGTGAAAGCGATGAGCCCTGCCTTGGTTGCCGCGTACACGCTCTGCCCCGGGTTACCGCCCATACCAACGATGGAAGAGATAGTGATGATTCTTCCCCGCCTTTGCTTTAGCATAGTTCGGGCTGCATGAAAAGAACAGAGAACCGCGCCCTTGAGGTTGGTGCCGATCATTTGGTCCATGTCCTCCGGCTTGATCCTCAGGAGCAGGGAGTCTCTCGAAACTGCGGCGTTGTTCACCAGGATGTCGATGCGGCCGTGGCGTTCGAGAACGTCCTGGAACGCCTGCTTTACCTGTGCGGCATCCGCCACGTCGAAGGCGAGCTCTTCGGCGCTCCCCCCCGAGGCGGTAATGGCCTGCACTACCTCGCGGGCCTTCCCGGAGTTCTCGCGGTAACCGACCACCACGTGCGCGCCGCAGGACGCCAGCGCCGAGGCGATGGCCGCGCCGATTCCCCGCGACGCCCCGGTGACCAGTGCAACCTGTGAGCCCAGATCAATGCGCATCTGCTGTCAGGACCTCCACCGTGGCCCGTGGCGCGATCCTCCTGACCAGGGAGGCCAGCACCGGCCTCGGGCCGATCTCGATGAAACGCTCGATCCCCATCCCCAGAACATGCTCCACCGAGGCTTTCCACTGCACCGGTGATACCAGCTGCCTGGCCAAGAGACCCTTTATCCTGCCTGGATCGGTCTCCTGGCGTGCCGTGGTGTTGAAGATGACTGGGACTTCAGGCCTGCTCACCTCTACGCCGCCGAGGTGCTCCTCGAGCCCCCGGGCGGCAGGCTCCATGAGCGGGCAGTGGGAGGCCACGGCCACGTTCAGGGGCATCACCCTCTTGGCCCCGTTTTCCTTGAGCAGCTCCGAGGCGCGTTCAACCGCGGCGGCTTCACCGGAGATGACCACCTGCCCGTCACAGTTGATGTTGGCGACCCACACCTTGCCGGCAAGGGGTACCAACCGCTCGATCTCCTGAAGGGGCATTTCGAGCACCGCTGCCATGGCCCCTGCTCCAGGGGGCATGGCCTCCTGCATGAGACGGGCCCGCACCGCCACCAGGGCGTAGCCCTGGGACAGAGAGAAGGCCCCGGCCGCCGTAAGCGCCATGTATTCGCCCAGGCTGTGCCCCATGACCGCGGCGGGCGCATCCAGCCCGGTGCGCTCCC
Source organism: Desulfomonilia bacterium (assembly GCA_049275795.1). GTDB lineage: Bacteria > Desulfobacterota > Desulfomonilia > UBA1062 > UBA1062 > Phosphitivorax. Next base: position 5,543 of record JBASVF010000353.1, on the reverse strand, counting down.
ACAGGGAGGCGGTCACGGCATAGATGGCCTTTTGCGCGTTCACCGTCTGCCTGAGCTCGTCCTCAGGCCCCTTCTCTGCGAGCGCTTTAACAGGTTCGTCCTGGATCCACCCCAGGTCGAGACCCGCCGACATGCCCGGAAACTGGGTACCCTGACCTGGGAATATCAGGCAATAAGGCATCGCGGGGGCTATTCGGACTCGGCTGTCTTGATGACCTCTCTGCCGCCGTAATACCCGCAGTTCGCGCAGATCCGATGGGGGAGCTTGGGCTCCTTGCAATTGGGGCAGTAGGACGTCGCCGGCTCGCTGATCGCATCGTGAGCCCTGCGCTTGTCCCTCCTGGCACTGGAATGTCTCCTCTTCGGAACAGGCATTGCTTTACTCCTTCCTGAGCTTTTCTTTGTTGAGCTCTGCCAGCTTCTGGAGCCTGGGATCTCCGGGCTTTGCCCCGCAGCGGCACGCCTCGCGGTTGAGATTGGCCCCGCAGCCCGTGCAGAGGCCCTTGCACCCCTCGTCGCAGATGAACCTCAGGGGCAGCTCCAGGACCAGCTCCGAGGCGATGTACTCGCCCAGGTGGATCGTCTTGCGGTAGTATCCGGTCTCGCTGCTCACCCGCTCTTCCTCGAGGTTCTGCGACATCTCTCGCGTCGCCGGCAAATAGTCGGTTTCGAGGTGAAGATCCACCGGGTAGGTCATGGTCTCCAGGCACCTGGAGCAGAACGTCTCGATCCGGCCCTCGATGTCGATGCCGATGTGGACGTCTCCGGAATCCCTGTCCCGCTCCACCACGTAGTGGAGGCGAAACGGCTCTCTCACGGTCAGGTCCTTGTTGCGGAAGACCTCGTCCATGGCCTCGGGCATCAGCAGCGCCTCGCTCTCGAGCCCTGCCTCACCGATCGTCTCGGGAGTCACCTGGATGTCTTCTAACCTCTTTACCCTTTCCACAATAGCACTTGCTACTATTTCATACTCTTGGTTTTGTCAAGCGGCCATGCAGGAGCCGGGCTGCTTAAGCGAAAAAGAACAGGCTGATTTTTTAGCGGCCGCACTGACCAGTGTTTCTCAATCACGGGACCTGCAGCTCCTGTGAGCGTTTCCGTGAGCATTCCCCGGTGCAGGGGCGCTGAAGTATTGACTAATGAACCCCACCCGTATAGGGATACTCCATATGACGAGCGGAACCACAGCGTGGATCGACGGTGAATTCATCGACTTGAACCGAGCCACCGTGCCCCTGCTCTCGCACAGCTTCAGCCGGGGCTCGGCCGTATTCGAGGTTACGGCGATCACCCCCACGGTCAGCGGTCCCGCGTTCTTCTGTCTCGAGGAGCACCTTGAACGATTCTTCTCCAGCGCCCGGCAGACCTACATGGACCTTCCCATCGAGCGGGAAACCCTCGTGGAGGTGCTCCGGGAGCTCGCGCTGAGGAACTCCGTATCCGGCGGCATCGCGAAGTGCTACGCATACTACCCGGGCATCGAGCTTGGCACGAGCCCCTCGGGCGGTGTATCGGTGGCCGCGTTCTGCCTCGATTACTCCAGCTTTGCCCTCACCAGCCCCTGCGCCCCGGGCCCGGTATCGGTGTGCATCTCCTCGTACCGCAAGATCCATCCCCAGACCACGGCCGTTCACGCGAAGGTGGCGGGAAACTACGCCAACGGCTACCTGGCACGCATGGAGAGCAGGCAAAGGGGCTTTGACGAGGCGCTCATGCTCGACGCCAGGGGATTCGTGGCCGAGGGCCCGGCAGCCAACATCTTCTTCGTGAAGGGCACGGCCGTGGAGACCCCCACAGACGAGAACGTCCTGCCCGGCATCACCCGCGGGGTGATCATGCAGGTGCTCGAAGACATGGGCCGCCCGGCACGGCAGGTCGATATCCGCCCCGGGGACATCCAGCGCTACGACGAGGCCTTCTTTTCCGGGACCACGAGCCCGGTGATGCCCATCCGCCGCATCGAGGACCGGGAGTTCATCTGCCCCGGCCCCCTGACGAGAGCGCTGAGCAGCAGGATGGCCGACGTCCTGGGAGGCAGGGTCCCCGGCTACGAGAAGCACCTGACCCTCATCCGCCGCTAGGGCGACCCGGCCGCACCGCCGGGGGTATTCCGGGATCAAAGTCCCGGAGCATTCAAGGCTATTCGCTCTTGACAACAAAAGGCAATCATCATAGATACTGTGGTCGTTCCTCGGTAGCTCAATCGGCAGAGCGGGTGGCTGTTAACCACTAGGCTGGGGGTTCAAGTCCCTCCCGAGGAGCCAAAATTCAATCCGCTGATTTCAGCGGTGCTTAGTTAACGCAAGACCCCGTGGGGTGATCCCCTCGGGGTCTCGTCGTTTCCGGCGTGTCCACGCCGACTTACGCCCGCCCGCAGATTTACCCCTATTCTCCGTTTCGAAGCCCGCAGTCCGGGGACCGGGCGCAACCCTGGGGGTTGCGGGCGCTCACCGAAAATGTCCTCTCCGAATTCTCCCGTTCTCCGTTTTTCGAGTCGCCTTGTTTAACAGCCCGGTTGCATCCGGGCACCCGCTTCGACGTTTCGAACTCCCCTCCGGTAGGTATCCGACGAAAGCCGGACCAGTGGGTCCGGCGAAAGCGGATTACCAGACAGCGGAAACGGCCGTGAGATCGGAGACCGTTGTGGGTGCCGGCGGCATCGCCTTCGGGTGGTGTCGGACGGGCTCCAACGGTCTTCTCGACGTCAGGCCGATCCCGCCCCAGCGGCATCCACGACGGCACCTTTACGCGGCCTCCCGCAAAAGGAGGACCGGATGCCGGACAACGAACACGTCCCCGCCTCACTTGAAGAGGTGATATCGGAAATCGCCACGATCCTGGCCCGGGGCTACATGCGCCACCGCAACGGCCGCCGACTTGCCCCCGAATCGGATACCGAGGCGGTGCATGTAGCGCAAGTCGAAGAATCTGAGGCGTTTACGGAGAAACGCCTTGATGTTTCGGGCCACCGAAGCCTTCATTCATTCACGAGTTAACGCCCTGAGATTGCGGTGCGGACGAACCGCCCGCCGGGGCGAAGCCCATGAACCAAGGAGGTTTCGGATGGAAGCAACAACGTATCAAGAGGTCCAGGGGCTCTCCCGGATGACCGTCGGAGAACTCCGGGACAAGTACCTCGAGGTCTTCGGAGAAGAGACCCGCTCCTACCATAAGGAGTTTCTGCGCAAGCGAATCGCCTGGCGCATTCAGGCCCTGGCGGAGGGTGATCTTTCGGAGCGGGCCCGGCGCAGAGCCGAGGAACTGGCCAACGACGCCGACCTGAGAACGCGGGCTCCGCGTGATCCGGTCGCCTCGGGTTCCTCCGAGGTCAAAGCGAGAACGGCGACCGGCCGCATATCCCCGTCGCGCGACCCGAGGCTGCCTTTGCCCGGAACTCTGCTCGCCCGCGAGTTCCAAGGCCGCGACATTGTGGTCAAGGTACTCGACAACGGCTTCGAGTTCGACGGCCGACGCTACAAGTCCCTATCCGCCATCGCTCAGGAGGTCACCGGGAGCAAGTGGAACGGGTTCCTCTTCTTCGGCATCGCCGATGCCGCGGCCAGAGGCGGGAGCCGCAAACCCGAGAGGAGGAACGAATGAGCAGAAACAATAACCGTGGCCGGGGAGAAGCCCGGGAGTCGGCATCAAGAACCAACGGGACGATCCGTTGCGCCATCTACACCCGCAAGTCCACTGACGAGGGGCTGGAGCAGGAGTTCAACAGCCTCGACGCTCAGCGGGAATCCGCGGAGGCGTATATCGCGAGCCAACGACACGAAGGGTGGGTGTGCATCCCGGATCGCTTCGACGACGGCGGATTCACCGGCGGCAACATGGAGCGGCCCGCCCTCAAGCGGCTCTTCGCCGGCATCGAGTCGGGCGACATCGACTGCGTGGTGGTATATAAGGTTGACCGTCTGAGCCGGTCTCTCCTGGACTTCGCCCGCATGATGGAGCTCTTCGACAAGCACGCCGTGAGCTTCGTCTCCGTCACCCAGCAGTTCAACACGACCAGCTCCATGGGGCGGCTCACCCTAAACATCCTGCTTTCCTTTGCCCAGTTCGAGCGGGAGATCATCTCGGAGCGCACGCGGGACAAGATGTCCGCCGCGCGCCGCAAGGGCAAGTGGGTCGGCGGGATGCCGGTCCTCGGGTACGACGTCGACCCGAAAGGCGGCAGGTTGGTCGTCAACGAGGACGAAGCCGTACAGGTCCGGGGGATGTACCAGCTCTACCTGGAGCACAAAGCCTTGATCCCTGTCGTTCAGGAAATCGAACGACGCGGCTGGAAAAACAAGCAGTGGACCACCAAGAAGGGTCAGGAGCGCGGCGGAAAGCCTTTCACCAAGAACAGCCTCTTCCGGCTTCTGACCAACGTAATTTACACCGGCAAGGTCGATTACAAGGGAAGCATATACAACGGCGAACACGACGGAATTGTCGACGTCGATCTTTGGCAGCGGGTGCAGGATGCTCTCCGGCGGAACGGCAGCACCGGCGGCAAGGAGGTACGCAACAAGTACGGAGCCCTCCTGAAGGGGATTCTCTACTGCGCTCCCTGCGGCACGGGGATGCTGCATACATACACGGCCAAGGACAACGGCAAACGGTATCGCTACTACGTCTGCCTGAACGCGCAACAACGAGGCTGGGCGTCCTGTCCGACCAAGTCGCTCAACGCGCACGAGATCGAGACCGCGGTGGTCGAGCACATCCGAGGCATAGGCAGGAATGAGGAAATCATCGCAGCGACGGCTGCAAAGGTTCGGGAAGAGAGCGGCAAGCGCATGGTGGAACTGGAAACCGAACAACGCGGCCACGAACGTGAACTCAAACGGCTGCACACCAGAGTGCAGAAGCTGGTGAGCGAGTCCTTCACCGCCGTCTCGAACGGAGGGGCTGCCATGGACCAGCTCGCCGACCTGCAGGATCAGATTCGAACCATAGAACAGCGGATGACCGCCATACGCGAAGAGGTCATCACGATCCAGAGAGAAACTGTTGATGAAGGCGACCTGGCCCGGGCGCTGGCGGTCTTCGACCCGGTCTGGGAGTCACTGTCTCCCCGAGAACAATCACGGATCGTCCGACTCCTCGTCGAGCGCGTCGGGTATGACGGGCGGGACGGCAGAGTGACCGTGACTTTCCGCTCAGCGGGAGTCAAGGCGCTGTGCAGCGAGGCCGACATCCGCAGTCGGGAGGTGTCCGCATGAAAAATACTGCATCCGACGGAGCCGGACTGAGCCGATTGGAGATCTCCTTCAGTTTCAAACCCAAGAACAGGAGAAAGAGCGACAACCATCTCCGCGAGGAAGACCGAAGCATCGAGCCGGGGAATCTGCCCCGCGTCTCAAAGCTGATGGCCCTGGCAATCCGCTTCGACGGTCTGGTCCAGCGTGGTGAGGTGCGGGACTACGCTGATCTGGCCAGGCTCGGCTATGTGACGCGCGCACGCATCACTCAGATCATGAACCTGCTCAACCTGGCCCCGGACATCCAAGAAGCGATTCTCTTCCTGCCCCGGACGGTCAAGGGGCGTGACC
>JBASVF010000352.1:0-4362 GCA_049275795.1 Desulfomonilia bacterium | reverse complement strand
CGATCCTCAAGTCCTTTTCATCGATCTTCACATCCACGGACATATCCACCTCCGGGGTGACCATGACCGAGGCGAACGAGGTATGCCGCCTGCTGTTCGCGTCAAAGGGGGAGATGCGCACGAGCCGGTGGACCCCGGTCTCGCCCTTGAGGTATCCGAACGCCCACTGCCCTTCCACCTCGATGGTGGCACTCTTGATCCCGGCCGCCTCATCGGACAGGATGTCGATGATCCTGGTCTTGAAACCCTCCTTCTCGGCCCAGCGCAGGTACATGCGCAGCAGCATCTCGGCCCAGTCCTGGGCCTCGAGACCGCCCGCCCCTGCATGGATCTCGAGGAAGGCGCTGTTGGGGTCTTCACGTCCTGAGAGGATATGGGCCTTCTCGATGGTGTTGAGGCGCTTCATAAGCCTGGAGATGGTCTCCTTGATGTCCGCGGACACCGCCTGCTCGTCCTCTCGGGCCAGGTCAAGCAGCACCTGGAGGTCTTCCCACAGGGAGGAGACACTCTTCCAGTTTTCCAGGATATCGGTTATGCGCGATCGCTCGGACTGTATCTCGCGGGATTTTTCCGGGTCCTTCCATACCGCAGGGTCGGCGAGCTGGGCCTCCAGCTCTTCCAGGCGTTCCCGCTTGCGAGGTATCTCAAAGATACCCTTGTGCATTCTCGAGCTTTTCCTCGATCTGCACAAGGGTCTGCTGATAGTCTCCAACCATAGTGCTCAGCAATTAACACCACTCGTTCTACGTGTCAATGCTGCGATAAGAGAGACCCCTGCCCAGAAAACGGCCAGGATGGGGCCGAACCGGGTATAGAGGGTCAGACTCGTGATCGGGATGATATCCGCGACGATCACCCCCTCCTTGAGGAGCCCGATCTCTTCGACTATCTCTCCCGATGGGCTGACGATGGCCGAGATCCCGTGGTTCACCGATCTCAGCAGCCACCTCCTGCTCTCCACTGCCCGGAAGCACGCCATGGCCAGGTGTTGCTCGGGCGTGGACCAGGTCTTGAACCAGGCGTCGTTGGAGGCGTTGACCAGGTAGGCCGCCCCTTGATTGCACAGATCCCTGGTCAGGCCGGCAAAGACGCTCTCGAAGCAGATGAGCACCCCCATGTCTCCGATGGGCCGAGCGGCCTCGGCGGAGGAGAAGTCGCTGACCCCACCGGTCAGGCTGCCGAACCAGGGCTCGATCAGGCCCGCCAGGGGCAGGTACTCGCCGAAGGGCACCAGGTGAACCTTGTCGTAGAATCCCTCGATCCTGCCTCCATCGAGCAGCCACATCCGGTTGTAGTATCTGCCGCTGTCGTAGACTGGGCTTCCCACCAGAAGCCTGGCCTCGTGCGATCTGCTCAGCTCCAGGATCCGGGGGGTGTGCTTCCACTCCCCGAACATGTAGAACGGGCAAGAGGTCTCGGGCCACACCACGAGCCGTGCGCCCTGCTCTGCGGCAGCGGCGGTGAGGCGCTCGTAGGTCGCCATGGTGGAGCCCACCATGGCGGGATCCCACTTGAGCTCCTGAGGCACATTGGCCTGGGCAACGGCCGCTCTCAGAGGCTCTCCGCCGGCAGGCAGGTTCCCGATGCGCCAGATGCCCCAGCCGGAGCATGCCGCTACAAGCACGGCGGTCGCCAGCAGGGGGGCATACCGCCTCTTCCAGACGAGTTCATAGAGCGCCACGCCGGCCATGAGCACCAGGCCGCTGATGAGGTAGACCCCTCCCACCTCGGCGATCTGCACCAGCGGAAGGAAGGGGAGCTGGGAATGCCCCAGGAGCGCCCAAGGGAAACCCGAGAAGGGCACGTTCGAACGGATGAGCTCCAGGAAAACCCACGCCCCCGGGACAGTCAGGTACGGCCATCGGGACTTTAGGAGCCTGCCTGCGATCCAGGCAAAGGCCCCGAAGAAGAGCGAAAGGAAGAGCAGGAGCACAAAGAGCAGGACCGCAGCCGTGAACAGGCCCATACCCCCGTAGGTCTCCATGACATAGGCGATCCAGTAGAGGATGCCTGTCCATGCTGCAAGCCCGGAGACCATCCCATAGGCGAACCTCCTGTGGGGGGAAGCGTCTTCCAGGACGTACAGCAGGGGCAGGGCCCAGACCCATGCCAGGGGCCAGAGGTTGTACGAGGGAAAGGAAGCTGCATAGAGCAGGCCCGCCAGGAGGGCCAGCAGGAGGTTCCTCACGGCTGTTTTCCCGCCGGCACCTTCACGATGAGCCTCGATATCCGCTTCTTGTCGGCATCGGCGATCTCGAAGACAAACCCGCCGTACTCCATGGTCTCACCGGGCTCGGGTATCCTCTCCAGCCGGAATGTGATGAATCCGCCCACGGTGTCGTAGTTTCCCTCGGGGATATCCAGGCCGAACTCCTCGGAGAACTCGTCGATGGAAAGCCTGGCATCCACGGAGTACACGCCCTCGGCCTGCTGTACGATCTGCTCCTCCTCGGCAGCCTCGTCCTCGCCGACGATGTCCCCGATGATCTCCTCCACCACGTCGCCTATGGTGATCAGGCCGTCGACGTTTCCGTACTCGTCGATCACGATCGCCATCTTGGGACGCTTCTCCCTGAACTCCTTGAGCAGGTCGATGAGCCTCTTGCCCTCGGGTACGAAGTACGGGGGGTGCATCAGCTCCCTGATATCCGTGGGCCTGTTGCCGTGGTTCCAGTACCTCAGCACGTCCTTGGCGTGAACCACGCCGATGATGTTGTCGAGATTTTCCTCGTAGATGGGAATCCGCGAGCATCCCTCCCTGCCGAAGAGATCGATGAGCTCGTCGAGGGACGACGAAGCCTCGAGCGCCACCATGTCGGCCTTGGGCACCATGATCTCGTGCACCGCGGTGTCCTTGAGCACGATGATATTGTGGATCATGTCGCCCTGTTCCTCGTCGATGATTCCCCGTTCTTCCACCTCGTCGAGAATCTTCTCGATCTCCTCGTGGGTGTCCCGGGAGGGCTTTCCGCGGGTCAGCAGAGCCCAGAGCCGTTTCAGATAACTTATACTTTCCGGATTTTCTTCGTTACTCTCCAAGAAACCCTGTCTCCTTTTCGCTCGTTAACGTGAGGTATTCTTATTAACCCAAAACACGCCGCCGCGTCAATTCAGGCTGTTGCACGAGCATGCGCCGGTTTGCGCGCGCCATTGAAGCGCCTTATTTTCTATGATATGAAATGTCTAATAATTCCAGCTAGAATAGAAAAGGAGAGAGGGGTCATGGCACAGTACACCTTTACCGGCACGAGCACCTACGTGCTCGACAGCGAGCTCTCGAAGATCGTCAACGCCAGCATCGCACTGGAGATGCCTCTCTTGATCAAGGGCGAGCCGGGCACGGGAAAGACGCTGCTGGCCCACGCCATTGCCGAGAACCTGGGCATGCCCCTGATCGTGCTGAACGTCAAGTCCAGCATGAAGGCTGTGGACGCCCTCTACCAGTACGACACCCTCACCCGCTTGAACGACAGCAGGTTCAAGGACTCGAAGCGCGACGTGAGCAACATCGAGGAATACATCCGCATGGGCAAGATCGGGCAGGCCTTTGTCTCCGATGAAAAGACCGTGCTGCTCATCGACGAGATCGACAAGGCGCACACCGATTTCCAGGACGACCTGCTCGACGTGCTCGACCAGATGTCCTTCGACATCATCGAGATCGACAAGACCATCAAGGCCAAGCACCGGCCGATCATCATCATCACCTCCAACGCCAAGAAGGACCTCTCCGACCCGTTCCTGGGCAGGTGCATCTTCCACCACATCGCGTTCCCCGACCCCGAGATGATGGCCAAGATCGTGCGCGCTCACTTCCCGGACCTGGACAAGCACCTCTCGAATGCCTGCATCGAGACCTTCTACCGGTTGAGGAACATCCGGGGCATCGAGAAGAAGCCGGCAACCCGCGAGCTGATCAACTGGATCCGCATCCTGCTCATGGACAAGAACTTCGACCCCCGGCACCTGGCCAGGAACGACATCCCCTACCTGGGCGTGCTCGTCAAGAAGAGCGAAGACTACCATATCCTCCAGAAGCAGCTCGGGGGGGCGTACCGTTAGGGGAGTCACGGCGGAATGTTCATCGAGTTCTTCTATCTCCTGAGGCAAAAGGGGCTCTCCATCTCCCCTTCAGCTTTCCTGCGCCTCCAGAAGGCCCTGCGCCTGGGGCTCATCCGGTCCCTGGACGACTTCTACTGCATCGCACGGGCCATCATGATCAAGTCCGAGCGGCAGTTCGACCTCTTCGACCGGGTCTTCGCGCACTACTTCTCCGGGGCCGAGCTCCCCGAGGATGCAAGCTCCGAGATCGAGCTCGCCATACAGGCCATGCTCGAGGAATGGCTCAAGGACCCCAAGATG
>JBASVF010000351.1:0-11174 GCA_049275795.1 Desulfomonilia bacterium | reverse complement strand
GGGCGACACCGTGGGCGATCCGTTCAAAGACACCTCGGGTCCGTCCATGAACATCCTCATCAAGCTCATGAGCGTTATCGCACTGGTTATCGCACCGCTTCTGGCATAACCCGGTACAAGAAGGGGGGAGACTCGTTTCTCCCCCCTTTCTCCATCTTCCCCAAGCATCATCCAAAAAAGACCTTCCCCGGCAATAGGGGCCTGTCACTTGATTTTCACGGTACCCGCCTTATCTTTTTAGTTGCAAGCATTTGTCTTCTTTGATGGATATAGCATTCTCCGTACATCGGGTAAGCCTTTTTGTAAGGAAGAAGGCTTTGTTCCCTGGCAGATGCATTGCGCATGGGGTTCACGGCACAAGGCGGGCGGGTGCCCGGCCTGCCTGCGGGCTCCGGTTCCATGAGGGTGCGCGAGGGCTCTGTGTCTTCCATCCCGCAACGCTTCCGGCCGGGATGAATGGCCCTTTCCAAGCGGGCGGGAGGCACCGCGCTCTGCGCAGGGAGCTTTCTTGTCCATCGAGGGAGACGGGACCGAGAGGCCCCGGGAGTGAGGGTTCGATCTCATGCATGGCCGCGTGACCCTTGCAGTTTCTTGCCCCACCGCTTAAGGCGGGGCAGGGGATGATGATCGAACAGGGAGGCTTGTTTTTAGTCCATGGTCCCGATCCTGGTCAATTATCCTGAGGAAATGCTCAAGGTCAGAGTTGCAGCCATGAAGGACTCCTCGAGCTCGACCGTCGCCGATCTGCAGAGGCTGGGCGCGCTCCACGTGGAAGAGGCCTCCGCCGGGATATCGCCCGGGGAGCTCCAGGCCGCCTCGGACCGGTTGTCGTCCATCGGAAAGGCGCTTGCCGATATCGACGAGTTGCTCGGCCGCCTCAAGGGGCAGCGCGAGGTCCGGGTTCCGGCTCTTGCCGGGGATGTCGATACGAGCGAGGCGATGCGCCGGGTGGGTCTCCTGAAAGACCGGGTCTCCTCGACCGCGGAACGGGGCGAGCAGCTCCTTCGCAGGATGGCCTCTCTTAAGGAGCATTCCGGGCACCTGGACGACCTGGGGCGGGTTCTCGACATCACGCTGTCCGATCTCTACTACGACGGCACCTACCTTTTCTCCCGGGTGCTCGCCTTTTCCCGCGAGGCCGCCAGGGCCTTCCTGGCCGAGGCGAGCGGCATGCTGCTGCACCGGCTGTCCGTCGAGTCGGGCCCCGATACGGTGATATACCTCGTCGCCAGGGCCCGCGACAGACACATCATCGAGCAGGCGGCCTCCAACCTGGGGGGGAACCCCCTGCCCGTCATGGACGGAGAGCACTCACTCCGGGAGTTCAACGAGAACAGGCAGGCCGTTCTCGATAACATGGCGGATAAGCTTGAGACGCTTGAAACAGAGATCCAGCAGATCATATCCTCACACCTGGAACAACTCGTGGGGTACCGCGAACTCCTGCGCCGGGAGTACTCTCGCCTGGAGATCCTCAAGATGGCGGCTGCAGCCAGGTATGTCACTCTGCTCGAGGGGTGGGTTCCCGCAGGCGAGATCGACAGGTTCGCCACGGGCCTCTCGCGCGGCTCCGGGCAGATGTTCATCGACTCACGGCCGCCCGAGCCGGGGGAGGACCCTCCCACCCGGATGAAAAACCCAGCCGGCATCAGGCCGTTCGAAGTGATCGTCAAGCTCTTCTCTGTTCCCCGGTACGGCGAGTGGGACCCCACGCCATCCATCGCCTACTTCTTCGCCTTCTTCTTCGGGCTCATGCTCAACGACGTCGCTTATGCCCTGGGGCTGTTCCTGCTCGTCTGGACCGTGCTCGATAAGCTGGTGGACGACCCGGCGGCCCCCGGAGCGAAGCTCTTCAAGCGGGTGCTTCTCATCTGCGCCTCGACCGCGCTGGTGACTGGCCTGCTCACGGGCGGCTTCATGGGCGACTTCGCCACCCGGTTCCTTGGCATCGCTCCCGAGCGGATCGCACTGGCCGGTGCAGTGCAGCGCGCGCTCTCAGAGCCCATCACCTTCATCATCATCTCGCTCGTCATCGGCCTGTTGCACCTGAACATTGCGCACATCCTGGGCCTCGTGCGCGGGATCAGGGAGCGCAGCCCCGGGGTCGTGATCAACAAGGCGGGGCTGTTCATGATCCAGATCTTCGGGATCCCCTATCTTTTCCACGCGATGCTGGGCATGGACATCCCGGGCCTGAACCCGGGCGCCTACGCGGTCTTCGGGTGGCTGCTCGGAGCGGGCGTCCTGGGTGTGATCGCCGGATCGCTCGTCCAGATGGGGGGCATCGGCTCGATCTTCTGGATCTTCGACCTCACCGGCATCCTGGGCGATGTCATGTCATACTCGCGGCTCGCCGGTGTCGGCCTGGCCACCTTCTACCTCGCATCGTCGTTCAACCTGCTCTCGGACTTAGTGGCCGCGGGCCTGGGAGGGGTGCTGCCCGGAATCTTCGGCACGGTCCTGGGCTTTCTGGCCGGACTGGTGCTTCTGACGGTCTTCCACATATTCAATTTGCTGCTGGGCACCCTTGCCGCCTTCATCCACTCTCTCAGGCTCTGCTTCGTGGAGTTCCTGCTCAAGTTCTACGAGGGCGGGGGCAGGGAATACTCACCGTTCCACCTACCCCAGCAGCGAACCGTCCTGGTGGGGAGAAAAATTTCTTAAGGAGGGGGAAACCTATGACCCTTGTTCAGGCCCTGGCCCTTTTCGGCGGTGCGCTCGCACTGGCAGGCGGGCTCGCCGGCTCAGCGATCGGCATCGCCAACGCAGCCTCCTCGGGCGTGGCCACCCTTTCGGAAGAGCCCGGACAGCTCAGAAACGTCATTATTCTCGCCTCTCTGCCCATGACTCAGACCTTCTACGGCCTCATCATCCTGATCATCATCCTCACCGTGGTGATACCGCAGATGGCTGCAGGAACAACCCCGGCAGGCATAGCCGTGCTCGCCATCGGGATCATGGGGGCTTTTGCCGAGTTCTTTTCCGCGGTCTTCCAGGGCTCGGTGTGCGCCTCCGGCATCGCGCTCCTTCCCAAGACGGGCGGACAGATCCTCACCTCGTCCATGATGCTGGCCGTCTTCGTGGAGCTCATCGGCGTGCTGGGGCTGGTGTTCTCCATCATGGCCCTGAGCATTCTCAATCTCATGTAGGGCTTTTAAAAAAGGGAGGGCATGTCCATGGAAGCTCCCAGTATGCGAGAGGCGATCCTTTCCCGGGCGCGCAAAGAGGCGGACGCCATCCTCGAGGATGCCTGGAAGCGGGCGGATGAGATGGTGCGCAAGGCCAAGGACCAACAGCGCCAGCGCTACGAGGCCCAGAGGCAGCGGCTCCTGTCGGAAGCCTCGAGGGAGGCGTCCCGGATGATCGCCCAGGCCGAGCTCCGCTCCAGGCAGGAGCTTCTGAAGGAGAAGGACGCCATCATCCGCGAGATGCTCGAGAAGCTCAAGCTCCGGATCTCCGGCACAGCCCCGAGCGCCGAGACCCTCGCCCACCTCATCACCGAGGCGGTGGATGCGTTCCAGTCCGATGAGCCCCTGAAGATCATGACCTCGGCCCGCGATCTGGGGGCCGTGAATGACATCGTAAAGCGCGACCCGAAATTACGGGACCGGGTCATTGCCGTGGAGGAGACCCGGTGCATGGGCGGGGTGATCTGCGAGAGTGCAGACGGGCAGGTGAGCGTAGACAACACCTTCGACACCCGGCTCGAGATGCTCATCCCCAAGATGATGCCCAAGGTGGGCGGCATGCTGTTCGGAGACAACGGGCCATGAACCTTGTCTCGAACCGCCTGGCATTCCTCGTCTCCGTGCTCAAGGCCCGGGAGGCCCGCATCGTGGGATATGCGGCCCTCGAAGAGATCTTCTCCAGGGCCTCGTCCGTGGCCGAGGCGGTCGATCTGCTCAAGGGCACGGACTTGGGCGATTTCCTTGCCTCCCGGGGAGCGGACAGCTTCGATCTCGTCGATGAGCTGTTGTGGGAGTACCTGGGAGGGTACTTCCGCGAGATCTGCTCGCTCCGGCCCCATCCGCCTGCGGTCAGGATCGCCTGGTGCTATCTCGAGAAGTACGATACGGCCAACATCATCAGCGCCTTGAGGGCGGCCTTGGGCCAGGGGTCCGCATCTCTCGTGCCCGTGGGTACGCTGAGCAGCCTCGGCCTGCTCGAGGGCCTCTCCCGGGCCCAGGGGCCGGCAGAGGTCACCTCACTCGTTACGCAGGCCGGCATGATCGAGTATGCTCTGCCCATTCGCGCAATGGCCAACGTGGAGCCCGGGACCCTCCAGCAGGTGGAGAGGCGGCTCGAGAGCCTGTATCTCAAGAGGCTGGGGCAGGCGCTTGCCGGCACGGACGCCGGCCAGGTCCTCACCACGGCGCACGGCATGCTCAAGGACCGAGACGTCCTGGGCGACCTGGTCCGCAGGGCTGCATCCGGCACCATGGCACGTGTGGACTTGGGCGGCGACTTTTTCGGCGGGTACCTGCTCACTCCCCGGCTCGTCCGCGACCTCGCCGCGATGAAAGCCCCCGAGATCGCCCGCAGGCTCGTCGATACTCCCTATCGGAGCCTGGGCCGCGACCTTGCCGGTCTCCTCGAGCAGCATCGTGAGCACGAGATCGACCGGCTGCTCGACCAGCACCTGCTGGAGCGCCTGCAAGGCCTGCTCTCCCCCCGGCCGCTGTCCGTGACCGCGGTGCTGTGGCACCTCATGCTCAAGGAAAACGAGATCAGGGGCGTGCGCATCGCGCTCAAATCCGTACAGGACCGGCTGCCCCCGGCCGAGGTTCGGGAGTACCTGGCGGAGGCGGTATGAAAAGGAGCGTGAATCTTAAGGTGGCCGTGATCGGCACCCGGGACCAGGTGGCCCTCCTTCGTCTCGCCGGGGCGGAGGAGTGGCGGGTTGTCGAGGAGGGGCCGGGCGCGGGGGAAAAGGTGCGCGCAGCCCTCGAAGAGTTGCTGCAGGACGAAGAGATCGCCGTGGTGGCGGTCCCGGAGACCTGGTCCGGTCATATCGAGGAGATCGTTCTCTCCCGGAGGCGGGCCCGAAGGTTCTCTCCGGCCGTGATCACCGTGCCCGCGGGCTACGGGGCCGAGGTCATGGACGTCAGGCGTTTCTACCAGGCCTATACCAGGCAGCTCATCGGGTTCAATATCGAGATATAGATAGAGGATGTGAAGAATGGGTAAGATCTGGAGGATTTCCGGACCGGTGATCATAGCCGAAGACATGCGCGGCTCCCAGGTGTACGAGGTGGTGGAGATCGGCGAGGAGCGGCTCAACGGCGAGATCATCGGGCTCGAGCAGGACAAGGCCGTGATCCAGGTCTACGAGGACACGGTGGGGCTCACCGTGGGCGAGCGGGTGACCGGCACCGGCGAGATCCTGATGGTGGAGCTGGGCCCGGGCCTCGTGGGCAACATCTACGACGGCGTCCAGCGCTCGCTGGTGAGCATGAAGGACAAGGTGGGCGACTTCCTGCGCAGGGGTGTGCGCACGCATGCCCTGGACCGCCGGAAGAAGTGGCGCTTCACGCCCTCCGTCGAGCCCGGCACCCGGGTCGAGGAGGGCGACATCATCGGAACCGTCCAGGAGACCGGGCTCATCGAGCACCGGATCATGGTGCCTGTGGGCTTGAGCGGGGTCATCGACTCCATTGCCGAGGGCGACTACACGGTGGAGGAGACCGTCTGCGTGCTGAAAACGGAAGACGGCTCGAAGGAGCTCACCCTCATGCAGCGGTGGCCCGCTCGGAAGCCTCGTCCCTACCGGCAGCGCTTCGATCCCCAGGACCTGCTCGTCACGGGAACTCGGATCATCGACTACCTCTTTCCCCTCGCGCTGGGCGGCAAGGCGGCCATCCCCGGCGGCTTCGGTACGGGTAAGACCGTGAACCTCCAGCAGATGGCCCGCTGGTCGCAGACCCAGCTCAACATCTACGTGGGCTGCGGCGAGCGCGGCAACGAGATGGCGGACGTGCTCTACAGCTTCAAGGAACTCAAGGACCCGGCCACGGGGCGCTACCTGCAGGAAAAGGAGATCTTTATCGCCAACACCTCGAACATGCCCGTGGTGGCCCGCGAGATCAGCATCTTCATCGGGATCACCATGGCCGAGTACTACCGCGACATGGGCTACGACATCCTGCTGGTGGCCGACTCGACCTCGCGCTGGGCCGAGGCCATGCGCGAGATCGGGGCCAGGCTCGAGGAAACGCCGGGCGAGGAGGGCTTCCCCACCTACCTGGGCTCGCGGCTCTCCGCCTTCTATGAGCGGTCGGGACGGGTGGAATGCCTGGGCAGCCCGAAGCGAACGGGCTCGGCCACGGTCATCGGGGCAGTGAGCCCTCCCGGCGCCGACTTCAGCGAGCCCGTGACTCAGAGCACCTTGAGGATCGTCGATGCCCTGTACTCGCTCGACGTGGCCCTGGCGAACCGCAGGCACTTCCCCACCATCAACTGGCTCCAGAGCTACAGCCGCTACGCGGACTCCGTTGACCGGTGGTGGTCCCGGGTGAGCCCGGATTACCCGGAGGTCCGCAACCAGGCCCTCATCACCCTGCAGAAGGAGGCCGAGCTCGAGGAGATCGTCCGGCTCGTAGGCCCCGAGGCCCTGCCCGAGAAGGACAAGCTGCTCCTGCTCATCGCCCGGATGATCCGCGAGGACTTTCTCCAGCAGAGCGCCTACCATCCCGTGGATACCTACTCCCCGCCCGAGCGCTCGCACCAGATGCTCTCCACCATCATGAGGTTCGCGGACTACGCACGCGAGCTCTCGGAGAGCGGGGTGCCGGTGAGCGAGATCGGGTCCTCGAAGATCAGGCAGAGGATCTCGAGGATGAAGGACGTGCCTCACGACGAGATCGGGCCCTATGCCGATTCCATTCTCAGGGACATGGCGGCCGGGGAATCGGCAGGCCTCGAAGGGAGGGATGCGTGATGGAAGCCATGCAGCTCTTCTCCAGGCAGACCAAGGCCATCAGCACCGCCCGCAGGTCGTTGCTCATCATCGAGAGCATACCGGGCATCCGCTACAACGAGATCGTGGACGTGGAGCTGGGCACAGGTGAGGTGCGCAGCGGCCAGGTCATCGAGGCGGGCAAGAACACCACCGTGGTGCAGGTATTCGGGGGCGTGAGCGAGGTCGACCTGCTCCACAGCAAGGTGCGCTACAAGGGCGAGACCCTCAAGCTGCCCGTATCGCCGGATATCCTGGGCAGGATCTTCGACGGCAGCGGTTCCCCCATCGACGGCGGTCCTCCCGTGGTCTCGCGCGAGTACCTTGACATCAACGGCGTTCCCGCAAACCCGGCCTCGCGCATGCCGCCGGCTGAATTCATCGAGACCGGCATCTCGGCCATCGACGGGCTCAACGTGCTGGTAAGGGGCCAGAAGCTGCCCATCTTCAGCGGCTCGGGCCTGCCGCATAACAAGATCGCGGCCCAGATCATCCGCCAGGCATCGCTCAAGGGCAAGTCCGAGGACTTCGCCATCGTGTTCGGCGCCGTGGGGGTGAGCTACGACGACGCGGCCTACTTCATCGGCAACCTCGAGGAAACCGGGGCACTGAGCAGGGCGGTGGGGTTCATCAACACCGCCTCGTCTCCGGTCATCGAGCGACTCTCGACCCCGAGGCTGGCGCTCACCGCGGCCGAGTACCTCGCCTGGGAGATGGGCCTGCACGTGCTCGTGATCCTGACCGACATCACAAACTACGCCGACGCCCTGCGCGAGCTCGCCGCCATGCGCGGCGAGATCCCCAGCCGCCGGGGCTATCCCGGCTACATGTACACCGACCTCGCTTCGCTCTACGAGCGCGCGGGCAGGATCTCGGGCCGCCAGGGCTCGGTGACCATCCTGCCCATCCTCACCATGCCCGACGACGACATCACGCACCCCATCCCGGACCTCACCGGCTACATCACCGAGGGGCAGATCGTGCTGTCGCGTCCGCTCGACCGCAAGCGGATCTACCCGCCCATCGACGTCTTCCTCTCGCTCTCCAGGATGATGAAGGAGGGCATCGGCGAGGGCAAGACCAGGGAGGAC
Source organism: Desulfomonilia bacterium (assembly GCA_049275795.1). Taxonomy (GTDB): domain Bacteria; phylum Desulfobacterota; class Desulfomonilia; order UBA1062; family UBA1062; genus Phosphitivorax. Next base: position 3,128 of record JBASVF010000351.1, on the reverse strand, counting down.
CACAACAACGTCTTCATGCAGTCCTACGCCATGTACGCCGAGGGCAACTACCTGCGCGAGATCACCACGGTCATCGGCTCCGAGGCGCTGACCGACCGCGACAGGGTTTACCTCGAGGCCGCGGACCGTTTCGAGCGCGAGTTCATCTCGCAGGACGAGCATACCCGCAGGAGCGTGGAGCAGACTCTCGAGATCGCCTGGGACATCTTCTCGATGCTGCCCAGGGGCGACCTCAAGCTCATCAACGAGCGCTTCATCGACAAGTACCTGCCCGAAGGTCCCGGGGGAGGTTGAGGGACATGGCAGCCAGGATCCACGTCACCCGGCCTACCAAGATCGAGCTGGCCAGGCTCAAGCGGCGACTGAGGCTCGCCCAGCGCATCCAAAAGATCATCAAGGACCGGCTCTCCATCCTGGTCATGGAGTTCCTCCAGACCGTGAGAGAAAGCGCCCGGGTCAAGGACCGGCTCCAGCGGGAGTACCAGGAGGTCTACAAGGCGCTCTCGCTGTCCGTGGGGTACCACGGCTACGCCCGGGTGGAGCGCGTGCTGCTCACGGCCGAGGCGCCCTTTTCCCTGGCCGGCACATCGCGCAACGTGGCCGGGGTGCGCCTGCCCATGTTCGAGATGGAAGACCGGCCCGAGGCGGCCCGTTCGCCCTATGCCGGCAGCGGCTCGTCGCTGATCGACCACGCCGCCGAGAAGGCGCGCGTCTGCCTGGCGGCAACGGTCGAGCTCGCCGAGCTGCAGAGCGCCTTGGACCTGCTGGGGGAAGAGATCAACAAGGTAAAGCGCGCCAACAACGCGCTCGAGTACGTGGTCATCCCCGGGCTCGACGCAACCATCAGGTACCTGTCCATGAAGTTCGAGGAGCGCGACCGCGAGGAGGTGGCCAGGCTGAAGTACGTCAAGCTCCTGATCGAGAAGAGGGAGGCCTATGCCTACTGACGAGGGCACGGACGAGGTCATGGCCCGATATCTCACAGGCGAGGTCGGCAGCATGAACGCCCAGCTTCCCAAGGCCCGCAAGACGCTCTCCGAGCTCCTGGGAGAAACGCGGCCGCGGGTGCGGTGCCTCGACGGCTCCGAGCACTCCTTCAAGGCGGGCGAGCTGAGCTTCCTGGCCTCGATCCTGGACGATGAGGAGCGCGACAGCCTGCTGCTGCCCATGATCATCGAGGTGCGCTCGGGCCGGGGCGATCTCCTGGTCAGGAGCACCGGGGAGGTGGAGTCCAAGGTCCTGGGCCGGGTGCTGGGCATGCCGGTTGCCCGGGAGAAGGCCGGGGTCAGGATCTACCGGTCCCAGCTGGGCGTGCTGAGGAGCGTGCTGTTGACCGCCACACAGTATGTATTCACGTTTTGAAAGAAAATAGGTGTGGGGGGTATTGAGGGGGAAAGGAGATATCCGCCCCTTCGTGATTCCGGTCAATGCGGTGTGTGGGGTGTACAGGGAGGAAAGACCATGGGACAGGATTTCGTCGGATCGATCCGGGAGATCGAACAGGAGGCCGAAGGCATCGTGGAGCAGGCCCGCAAGGAAGCTGCGCAGATCCTGGAGCAGGCTCGAAAGCAGGCTCAGGAGATCCTCTCTGCCGAGCCTGAGCTCGATGGGGTGGAAAAGGAGCAGGAGCGGATCCTCGAGGAGGCCCGCCTCCGGGTCGATGCCATGATCCAACAGGCGCGCCTGCAGGCCAAGGCGTACCGCGAGAGTGCCCAGGCCAGGCTCGACGAGGTCGTGGACCTGCTGCTTGACCATCTCCGCGGCGACACCCGCCGGAAGCCAACCCCCTCGTCGTGACGGTTGTTTCCTGCAATGGAGTCATGGACCCGTTCGGTTGAACGTGGGCTTGATGTAAGGCTCTTCACGTCCCGGCCGGCATGGAGAAACCTCGAAACCCACCCTCGAGGCAGCGGACTGGATCTGCATGTCTTTACCGGCGGGGAGAAGCCCTTCCCAACGGCACCGGGCATGGAGTTTCTTCATTGCCTTTGGATGTGTTCGCCCCTAAGAGTATTCTAACGATCAGGATCGGGGACAACTATGCAGAGACCTGCCGGCCATGCGTCGGACACCATCCACAACATGTTTCAGACCGCGGTCATCCTTGGGGCCATGATCTCGCTCTTCAGCCTCCTGGGGTGGATGGTCTTCGGCGGGTTCGGCATTTTCTGGGCCCTGATGATCACGGGGTTCATCCTGGCGGGCACACCCAAGCTCTCACCCCTTATCGTGCTCCGGGTATCCGGAGCCAGGCCGATTTCATTGACCGATGCCCCGGGCCTGCACCGGATTGCCGAGGAGCTCTCCTTCAGGGCCGGGCTGAAGAAGGCCCCGAGCCTGTTCTACTTTCCGAGCCGGTCCACGAACGCCTTCAGCGTTGGCTCGCAGGACAGCTCGGCCATCGCGCTCTCCCACGGGCTCATCCAGCTCCTCAATGTGCGGGAGCTCACCGGCGTCCTGGCCCACGAGATCAGCCACATCAGGAACAACGACCTGCGCCTCCATGCGCTGGCCGACATGATGACCCGGGTTACCTCGCTGCTCTCCTTTTTCGGGCAGCTGCTCGTGGTCTTCTACCTTCCCATGACCCTGTTCACCGATGCCCATGTGCCGCTGCTCTTCATCCTCACGCTCCTGGCGGCCCCGACCTTGAGCGTCTTGCTGCAGCTCGGTCTCTCGCGGACCAGGGAGTTCAGGGCCGACCTCTCGGCCGTGCGCCTGACCGGCGATCCCAGGGGGCTCGCTTCAGCGCTCCAGAAGATGGAGAACTACGAGCGAAGTCTCTGGGACATCCTGGCCGGCCGCGGCAGGAAAGACTCCCCTCCTTCCATCCTGCGCACCCATCCCCACACCAGCAGGCGCGTCGAGCGGATCATGCAGCTCGACCACGGCGAAAGCCGGAACATGCCCGAGCTGTTCAACCGGATCATCCTGCCGGATCATTTCTCGGATATACCCAGGCCCCCGAGACGCATCAGGATAGGACCCTGGCACTGAAGCGGCAGCCTTGAACTCGCCTCTTTTTCCCCGGCGGTTTTCCACGGTCGCGGCATATGTGTAAGGGAGGCATTACAGTTTGACAGAGGCCGGCCCCGGTGATATTTTGTGCGCTGCATACGTGTCTGGAG
>JBASVF010000350.1:0-4764 GCA_049275795.1 Desulfomonilia bacterium | reverse complement strand
CGTTGGTGCTCCTGGCGCAGCTCACTCCGGCCACGGCGTCAGGGCCGTGCTTTTCGATGATCTCCTTGAACTTGCTGGCGACCAGGTCGAGTGCCTCGTCCCAGGAAGCCTCACGGAATTCGCCGTTTTCTTTGATGAGGGGGGTCTTCAGCCGGTCCTCGGAATAGATGAAGTCGTAGCCGAAGCGGCCCTTGACGCAGAGCCTGCCCTTGTTGGGGGCCGCGTCTTCCACCGCGGTCACCTTCACGATCTTCCCGTCCTTGACATGGAGCAGCTGCTGGCAGCCGACCCCGCAGTAAGGGCAGGTCGTGCGGACCTTCTCGACGTCCTTGTCGCGTCCCTGGAAGCGCGCCTTCTTCTCGACCAGAGCACCCACCGGGCAGGCCTGTATGCACTGGCCGCAGAACACGCAGTCGCTCTCGTGGTAGGGAACGTCGCAGCCGGCTATGATCTTGGCGTGCGGGCCGCGATACCCGAAGCTGATCGCCCGGTTCACCTGCACCTCCTGGCAGGCCTGTACGCACCGGCCGCAGAGTACGCACCTGGTGAAGTCACGGACGATAAAGGGGTTCGCATCCTCTTTCGTATAGGGCCTGACCGTGGTCTCGAACCTGACCTTGTCGATCCCGTAACGGTACGCCAGGTCCTGGAGCGTGCAGTTGCCGGAACGCTCACAGGTAATGCAGTCGTGATTGCCGCTCGCCATCAGGAACTCGGTGGTGAGCTTCCTCGTGCGGTGCACCCTGTCGGTCTCCGTCTTCACGACCATGCCCTTTTCTGCGGGAGTCGAGCACGAGGCGACCAGCGACCGCGCACCCTCGACCTCCACCAGGCAGATGCGACATGCGCCCGTGGGGGTGCAGCCTTTCAGATGGCACAGCGTGGGGATGTGAACCCCGTTGCCCTCGGCCACCTCGAGGATCGTCTGTCCTGGTTCGAACCCGACCTGTCTGCCGTTCAATGTGAGCGTAATGCCATCCATTCAACTCTCCTTGGGATATAGTATCATACTGGGTGGGACAGCCCGACTCAGCATGCTCTGATTCCATGGGCTCGCACAATAATCCATGTGGTTGCACTATAAACGAATACAATAATTATGTCAATCTTCGCACAAAAATAATAATGGTATTGATCTTAGAAAACGGGGCTTGGCCGAAAAATGCGCTGCAGGGACTACCGGGCCTGCGGGCGGGAAATCCTGATGTAGACGACGTCATCAATTTCTGCTGCGCCGAAGGAGGCTTTCTCGTGCACCCACTTCCGCGCTTCCTGCCGGGAGCCGAAGATCGCGATCTCACCGTCCGAATCACGCAGCCATACATAGCATCCCTCTTCCATGTCGCACGGCTCAAAGGCAACGGCCCATCTCTCGGACATAGTTTCTCCTCTGTTCACAGGAAAAGCACCCAGCCAATTAAGCATGGATAAGCATAATACTACCTCATTCCCCTATGCTTTACAACAGGAAACCGTCAAACGGTCATGATAGAACCAGCACAGCACCCGAAGGGAACATGCCCTGCTCCGTTGCACGGGCTGGTGCTCTGCAGGAGCTCCCTCAGCCCGGCCGCCCATGTACCCGGGCAGGGGACGGGTCTGATCGATGGTGGGACTGACCGGGTTCAGAGGGCCTCATGGCCTCAACTCGAGGGAGCCGATGGAGATTCTTGCTTGCATGCTCTCTGTAATTATGATAAATATAACATAATAAATTATGGCAACTGTTGCATAACAAAGAAAGAAAGAGAGATTGTCTCAATGAAGAGAACAGGGTTCGTAATCGGGCTGATCCTCCTGTGGACCATACCCGCCGCAGCACAGGAGAAGATCGTCGCCGCGGTTGCGGCGAACTTTATGATGCCGTTCGAAGAGATTGCCGGGGCCTACGAGGAGGAAAGCGGCATCAAGGTAGAGCCCCTGTTCTCCTCAACCGGCAAGCTTTATGCCCAGATCGTAAACGGCGCGCCCTACGACATATTCCTGGCAGCGGACGAGCTCAGACCGAACCTGCTCGCCAAGGAAGGGCTGGGTGCCGGGGTCTTTGTCTACGCCCAGGGCGAGGTCGTGCTCTGGTCGGCGCAAGAGGACTTCTGCACCCGGTATTCCGACTGGAGGCAGGCGGTCAAGTCCCGGGAGGTGAAGAAGATCGCCGTCGCAAATCCCGAGACCGCCCCGTACGGCTCAGCGGCGGCAGCCGCACTGAAGGCCGCGGGCCTGTACGAGACCGTGGAAGGAAAGCTCGTGTTTCCCCAGGACATCGGGCAGGCGTTCCAGTACGCCTCTACCGGTGCGGTACAGGCAAGTTTCTGCGCCCTTTCATCCGCCTCCACCGAGCAGGGCAGGAAGGGATGTTACTTCAGGGTCGATCTCTCTCCCCCGGTGAAGCAGGCTGCGTGCATCCTCACCCGGACCCAGAACCGGCAGGCGGTGGAGCGGTTTGCCGCCTTCCTCATGGGAGAGAAGGCCGGGCGGATCAAGGAGCGATATGGCTACCGCTAGCGTGCTCGGTCCTCTGTGGCTTTCCTTCAAGCTCGCGGCCCTTACCACTGTCCTGCTTCTGGTCATCGGCGCGCTGCTCGCCTATGTGCTCGTATACCAGCGGGTACCGTGCCGCTTCGTGGTGGAGTCGATCATCAGCCTGCCCATCGTGCTCCCGCCCACGGTGCTGGGCTTCTACCTGCTTGTGGCCATGGGGCCCAAGGGCCCCTTGGGCAGGGCTTGGGAAGGTGCCTTCGGAGCTCCCCTCCTGTTCACCTTCACGGGCATCGTCGTCGCCGCCCTCGTCCAGGCCTTGCCCTTTGCGGTGCAGCCGCTCAAGACGGCATTTGCCAAGATCGACGTGAGGATCCTGGAAAATGCCTATGTGCTGGGACTCTCGCGCCTTCAAACCTTTTTCCGGGTAATCGTCCCCAACTCTGCGGCCGGCTTCGCCGCTGCAGCGATCCTCGTGTTCCTCCACACCATGGGGGCCTTCGGGGTGATTCTCATGGTGGGAGGCAGCATTCCGGACGAGACCCGGGTGGCTTCCATCGCTATCTACGAGGCAGTCGAAGCACTCAGGTACCGGGACGCTTGGATCCTCTCGCTGATCCTCGCCCTGGTGAGCTTCTCCTTTCTCATGATCGTCAATGCATTGAGCAGCAGGCAATACGATGGCACTGGACGTTGAGATCAAGAAAAAGCTCGAGCACTTCAGGCTCGATGTCGCCTTTTCGTGCGGAAAAGGCAGGATCCTCTCGATCATCGGTCCCTCCGGCTCGGGCAAGACCACGATCTTAAGGATCATCGCCGGGCTCGCGGAAGCGGATGAAGGCGTGATCCGGTGCGGTGACAAGACCTGGACCGACACCCGCGCCGGGATATGCCTGCCCGTGCAGAAGCGCAGGGTTTCGATGGTGTTCCAGGATTTTACGCTGTTCCCGCACCTGAGCGTCTACCGGAATGTCTGTTTCGCCGCGCGTGACAAGCATCTGCCGATAGAGCTCATGAAGAGCTTCGGCATCTGGCACTTGAGGGACAGCCTGCCCCGGTGCATCTCCGGCGGGGAGCGGCAGCGCGCAGCCGTCTGCCAGGCACTGGCCAGGGAGCCAGTCGTGCTCCTCATGGACGAGCCTTTCTCGGCGCTGGACCCCTCCACGCGCAGGCAGCTGCGCACGGCCGTGGCTGACATGAAGGGCTGGCTCGACATCCCCATCATCCACGTGACGCACGACATCCGCGAAGCGATGTTCCTGGGCGACGAGATCCTTCCCGTCGTGGAAGGGAAGGTCTACCACAAATGGCTGCTCCAGTTCATGCTCACTGCCCGCGAAGCCGGGCTTTGCTCCGAGCGGAATACCCTCGATAGCGAGGAGGAGGTGGAGCTGGAACCATATGATACACGAAGGAGGTATTCCCGAGGATGAACATTGGACAGTATTCCCTGGAAGACTACATGCACCTGGTCAGATCGTTCCACGGCAGCATCGCCCCCGGGCTCATCATCGGCGGATTCATGGTCGATCTCGCGCGGGGCGGCCTCCCCGAGGGGGTGATCTTCGACGCAATCAGCGAGACGCGAACCTGCCTGCCGGACGCCATCCAGCTGCTCACCCCCTGCACCATCGGCAACGGCTGGCTCAAGGTCCTCGATTACGGCCGCTATGCCCTGTGCTTCTACGAGAAGGAGCAGGGCGAGGGGGTGAGGGTATACATCGATCCGGAGAAGCTCGATGCCTGGCCCGAGATCAAGACCTGGTTCTTCAAGCTCAAGCCCAAGAAAGAGCAGGACGTGAATGCGCTGAGAGACCAGATCATCGAGGCCGGGGCGCATATTCTCGGGATGGAGAAGGTCACGGTCGATCTCGCGGCCATGGGGAAGAAGGGCAAGGGCGCCATTGCCACCTGCCCGTCATGCCGCGAGGCATACCCCGTCAAGGACGGCCCCATGTGCCTGGCGTGTCAGAAAGGCACTCCCTACGTGGTGGGTGCACAGCCGGTAAAACCGAATCTCACGGTCGTTTCCCCCGAGAAGGCGGAACGATGACCGGGGCGCAGCTGCTCGTGCACCCTTGATGCCCGCCGGGGGATCGGCGGAAAACCGGCAGACTCCCGGGGCAAGGTTGTTTCGGCCGTTATCGAGGCGTGGGGCGTGATGCCTGCTTCCGGTCGATTTTCAGGGGAATGCCTGCATCAAAGATCCTGCGGCCGCAGGTTCCGGGGTACGGGCATACGACACCCCGGCACAATGGCTGGAGCGTTCTTACCCGATAGGGATACGGC
>JBASVF010000349.1:0-7185 GCA_049275795.1 Desulfomonilia bacterium | reverse complement strand
GCCCCTCGATGCGGCACCGGCTTTCCATGACGGTGTGGTCGAGGACCATGAAGTTGCCGCAGCTGGCCACACACGAGTCATACCCGATATCCAACAGTCTGCTGGTGTCTATTTCAACGGTGTTCATAGCTCGTCCCTGTACTCGCAGAACTTTTCGGCAAAGCAGGTGGCGCACTTGCTGTAGCCGTCTCTGCGTATCTCTTCGAAGATTTCGCCCGGCGCCCCGCAGCCGAGCACATGGCCGTTCATGATCACGTAGGCGATGTCGGCCTTTATGTAGTCGAGGATGAACCCGGTGTGAGTGATGATGATGGCCGAACGCGTTCTCTTGGGGATGGGCAGGTCCTTCTCGAGGATGAGCCTCAGGCCGTTGGATATAACCGATATGTTCTCGATGTCCACCCCTGACTCGGGCTCGTCCAAGAGCATCAGATCAGGCATCTGGATCATGAGCTGCAGGATCTCGGAGCGCTTGCGCTCTCCGCCCGAAAAGCCCACGTTGATGTCCCGGTCGAGGTAATCCGAGAGGTTGAGCATATCGGCGTACTCGGCGATTTTGTCGTCCGGTGCATGCGCGATGGTCTTGAGCAGGGTACGGAGCCTCACCCCCTTGATCGCCGGCGGATACTGGAAGGAAAGGCCTATCCCCAGTCGAGAGCGCTCGTCGATAGAGAGCCCCGTGATATCCTGTCCCTTGAAGGTAATGGACCCCTGTGTGATCCGGTATCCTCCCAGGCCCGCGATAGCGCCCATGAGCGTGCTCTTGCCCGAACCATTGGGCCCGAATATGATGGCAGTCTTGCCGGTGTCGACCGAGAGATTCACGCCTTTGAGGATCTCTTTGCCCTCGACCGATACGTGCAGATCCTTGATTTCCAGAAATGGCATATACTCTGTCCCTTCCTGATCCGACTCGGGGTCGGTGATCGATTTCTTATCTTCGATGACAGAGCAAATGTCAAGTAATCCATAACCCCTTCCATCTACGCATTATCCGTCACCATACTCCATCCAATCATAAAGGAACCATCCAAAGGCCCCGGCCCGCAACCCCATCAGAGACCCGGCCTGTGCAACGATCCTTCACGCAGCTGCGCTCGTGGAACCAGGGGCGGTGTTCCAAGTCCGGTACCGGGCCTTGCCCGATCATCCTCGACCTGTACAAGGGACCGGCTCTCATGTATTCTTGGCTGCATATCGCCAGGCACAACCACCAGGAGGTTTGCTATGAAGATGGTCGAGACCATGCTCTTCGAACGGCCGGGCCACCAGAACACCGCTGACTGCATAAAGGCGGTTCTCGGCCAGGTCAAGGATCTCGGCAGGAAGCACGTGGTAGTGGCGTCAACCAGCGGCAGGACCGCCTTGGCCTTTCACCGGGCCCTCGTTGGCACCGGTGCGAACCTGGTGATCGTCACGCACTCCGTGGGGTTCAAGGAGCCGGGCCACGACGAGTTCGACTCCGATATCCGCAGGCAGCTCAGGAGGGCGAGGGTCAATATCCACACCGGGACCATCCTCACCCACTCTCTCGAGAAGTCGCTCATGGACGGCTTTCGCGGCATCTACCCGGGGTATCTCATCGCCAATACCCTCAGGCGCTTCGGCGAGGGCACCAAGGTGGCCATGGAGGTGGTAATGGAGGCATGCGACGCGGGCTACGTACCCGAAAATGCCGAGGTGCTGGGGATCGGCGGCACCTACCGCGGCTCGGACACAGTCCTCCTCGTTCGCTCGAAGCCCTCCAAGCGCTTCCTGGAGATGGACGTGCTCGAAATACTCGCCAGGCCCAGGGGACGGGGAGACTGAAACGACGGGAGCCGGATCCAACCTGCCGGCCCGACGTTCGGATGTGCACGGCCGGGAGTGACCCCGCCCTTGAGAAACACAGCCCGTCCATCTCCGAAGCCGATCACTTGAGGGTACCATGCTGGCGCAGGGGAAAGCATACGCTTCCAGAGATACATCGGTATGTGCAGGGGCATGAGCCCGGAATGCTCCCGTATCGCCATCCAGAAAATCCTCTGCAATGACTGGGCATGACGGTCTGGTGCCTGAAGGCGCCCGTTTCACGATGCTCCTTCCTGAGAGCTCCGGGGGACTCGGAAGGAGTGTTTCAATCCCCTGCTGATCACCGGAGAGCGGGCTCAAGACTGCACCCAAGGGAGTCAAACCCATGCCCGCATCCGTTTCGCAAGGTAGGCCCTGCACTTTCCGTCTCCTTCCCTCCGTAACCCCGGCTCCTGCAAAACCGTTCGAACACAACAAATGATCAATTGATCTTCTGTTCATCTGATCATCTTTGAGATCTTCTCCCGATCGCACGATTGACTTCTCCCGCCTATATCTATAGCCTTTCATTCCAAGGAGGAAGCGATACCGGCGCCCTGCCAGACGGCCTGTTGCCGTGATGGCGCCCGGGGAAAGAAAGACTGCCATGGGCATGATACACGTTCTCGATCAGGAGCTCATCAACCAGATCGCGGCCGGAGAGGTCATCGAACGGCCTGCGTCCGTTGTCAAGGAGCTCCTGGAAAACGCCCTGGATGCGGGCGCGACACGCATCGCCGTAGAGGTCAAGGGAAGCGGGCTCGAGCAGATCCGCGTAGTAGACGACGGCTGGGGCATGACGCCGGGCGAGCTCGAACTCTCGATCCAGCGCCACGCCACGAGCAAGATATCCCACGGGCGCGATCTCTTCTCCATCCGCACCCTGGGCTTCAGGGGCGAGGCACTGCCCAGCATTTTCTCCGTGAGCCGCTCCAGGATATCTTCGCGCGCCCAGGGCGCGAAGACCGGCTTCTCGATCACGCTCGAGGCGGGCGAGATCCTCGAGAAGTCCATGAAGGGCATGAACCCGGGCACGGTGGTGGAGGTGAACGACCTGTTCTACAACACCCCGGCCAGGAAGAAATTCCTCAAGAGTACCGCTACCGAGCAGCGCCACATCATCGACGTGGTCTCGCGCTATGCCCTGGTGCATCCCACCATGCGGTTTACGCTCTCCATCAACGGCCGGGACGTGCTCAACCTGCGCGAGGGCTCCACACTCGCGGAAAGGGTAGTCGATCTCTGGGGAAAGCAGGTCCGGGGAAAGCTCCATCTCATCTCAGAGGACCGATCCGGGATCAGCATCCACGGCATCCTCGCCTCGCCGGAGGTCTCGCGGCCCGACCGCACCGGCATCTACACCTTCGTAAACAGCAGGTCCGTGCTCGACCCTACCCTGCGCACCGCCGTCCTGGAGGGGTACCGCGGCGCGCTCATGAGGAACCGCTATCCCATGGCCGCCATGTTCGTGGAGGTTGACCCCTCAGAGGTGGACGTGAACGTCCACCCTGCCAAGGCCGAGGTGCGCTTCAGAAACGCATCCGCGGTCTTCGGCCTGGTGGTTGCCAGCGTGCGCCGTGCCCTGGCCGGCGAGGACGGGAGACCCGGGCCCGAACTCCGGACATTCCCCGGCTTGGAGCCAGAGCCGTCCTCTGCTGCCGGCACGGCCTGCCGGGCGGACGAGCCCCGTGCCTCATATCCTTCTCCCTCACCCCTTTCGGCGCCCGAGGCTTCTCCTTCCCCCCGTTCTCTCCCTCGCGATGATGTGCTCTTCGCCGAGAAGCCCGGTCATTTCCGCTACACCGACAAGCGTTTCGTTGGGATCAGCCATGCCACGTACATCATCCTCGAGGACGAGTCGGGCCTGTATCTCCTCGATCAGCACGCGGCCCACGAGCGGGTCACCTTCGAGCGGCTCAGGTCATCGGGCGACAGCGGCAGGGAACCCAGCCAGATGCTCCTAACCCCGATGGTCATAGAGCTTTCCCCGGCCGAGTTTCAGGCCTTCGAGGAGATCGCCCCGGATCTCGCGCGCGCCGGTATCGAGGCCGAGCCCTTCGGCGGTTCGGCGATCGCTGTCCGGGCCCTGCCCGCGGCCTTGGATGGAGGAGATATCCGCGCCATTGTCCTCGATCTGCTGGGTGCGATTCTCGAAGGCGGCCTGGGAAAGGACGATCGGCATCACGAGGCGCTCGCGCGCATAGCCTGCCACTCGAGCGTGCGGGCGGGCAGGAACCTCGGGCCGGAGGAGGTCTCCAGGCTCCTCGAGGACCTCGATGAGGCGGGTTCGCCCCGGACCTGTCCCCACGGCAGGCCGCTGTTCAAATACATTGAGTGGCGGGAGATCGAACGATGGATCGGCAGGCGCCCCTGATCGTGATCACCGGCCCCACGGCCTCGGGAAAAACCGACCTCGCACTGGAGCTGGCCCGCAGCTTTCCCCTCGAGGTGGTCTCCGCCGATTCAATGCAGGTCTACCGTCACATGGACATCGCCACGGCAAAACCTTCACCAGAGGTGCTCGCAGCACTGCCCCACCATTTGATCGACCTGGTAGAGCCCGACGAGGAGTTCAACGCCGGCATGTTCGTCTCCCATGCATCCCGCGCGATCACCGAGGTCCGCTCCCGCCGCGCCATCCCCGTGGTGGTGGGCGGGACCGGCCTGTACATCAAGGCCCTCATCTACGGCCTGGCCCCGGTACCCTCCCGCTCGGAGCCCCTGAGGCGGGTCCTGAATCAGTCGGCCCAGGAGAAGGGCACGTCATTTCTCTGGAGTATGCTCCACCGGCTCGACCCCGAGGCCGCGCTGGGCTTAAGCGCCAACGACCGGGTTCGCATCGTGCGCAATCTGGAGATCATCTTCCTCACCGGCAGGAGACCGAGCGAATGCCTGAAGCAGCACGGGTTCGAGCGTCCTCGCATCGAGGCCCTGACCGTCTGCGTCATGCCTGACCGCAGCGAGCTCTACGAGCGCATCGACACACGGGTGGAGCGGATGGTGGCTCAAGGCCTGATCGACGAGACCGAAAGGCTCCTCGCGCTGGGCTTCCATTCCTCGCTCAGGAGCATGCAGACCCTCGCCTACCGGCACGTGGTGGATTACCTCGACTCGAAGATCGGCCTGGACGAGGCGATTTCCCTGATCCAGCGCGACACCAGGCGATACGCGAAGCGGCAGATCACCTGGATGAGGTCGCACTACGGACCCGAGGCCTTCCATTCCCCGGCCGAGGCCCGCTCCCTCCTCGAGCGCCGGCTGGAAGCCGTGTACCGCTCTATCTTGCACGGCTGAAGGACCCTGACGACCGCGCCCTCGAACAGGCAACCGAACTGGGCCTTCAAGGCGTCCCGGCCTCGAGTCTGCGAAAAGCACCGGCTTGAAAAAGGTGCAACCTGCTCCGTCGTGTCTCTTCCCCACAGACTGCGAAGCCTCGCCGCTGATATCGATGGCACCTGCACATGGGCCGATCCGGGATCGACCATCCGGGAATTGCTCCCGATTTTTCCTGCCCCCCGCCGGTAAAACGGTGGAATCTTTCGCGCATTGCAAATATCTTCATATATGGTAAGGAACAGATCGTGAACCATTCCAGCAGAAGATATTACGAGAAGCGGCTTCGCAGGAAGGTGGGAGAAGCCCTTCACGACTATGCCATGATCTCCCAGGGGGACCGGATCATAGTTGCGGTGTCCGGGGGAAAGGATTCCCTGGTGCTCCTAAAGGTGCTCCACGATATCCAGAAGGCCGCTCCCGTCGAGTACGAGATCGTGCCGGTGCACATCTCAACCGGGTTCGAGAAAGACTTCGACCGCATCTCCGAATGGGCCTCAAGCACCTTGGGCGTGGAGATCCGCGTGTACGACACCGGTATCGCCGACATTCTCGCGAAGGTCTCGGACCCGGACAAGAGCCCCTGCGCCCTGTGCTCGAGGCTCAGGAGGGGCATGCTCTACCGCATCGCCCAGGACGAGGGCTTTTCGTCCATCGCGCTGGGACATCACCTGGACGACATCGTGGAGACCTTCTTCCTGAGGAGCCTCTACACCGGGCAGATCGGGGCCATGGCGCCGGTGAGGGTATCCAACGACGGCAGGAACCGGGTGATCAGGCCCATGGCCTACTGCACGCTCGAGCTGGTGGAGGCCTACTTCCGGTTCCTGGAAGTCGAGCCGGTTTCCAATTCCTGCATGATCCGCCCCGACAGCAAGCGCGAAATGGTCAGGGGCCTGCTCAAGACCCTGGAAAAGGACAACCCTAAGGTGAAGAATTCCATCTTTGCCTCGCTGGGCAATATCGACATGAAGAGCCTGTGCCTGAAAGGAGAGCACCGTGCGCATTCTCATTGACCCTCAGAAACCAAAACCCAGGACGGTCAAGCGGGTTGCGGAGATCCTTGCCGGGGGAGGAATCATCGTCTACCCTACGGACACGGTCTATGGTCTGGGGTGCTGCATCACTAACAAGAAGGGAATCGACACGATCAACTCCATCAAGGCCTCCGTAAAGCCCCGGAGCATCATGTTTTCCAACATCAAGGACATCACCAGGTACGCCAAGGTTTCCAACGAGGCCTTCCGGATCATGCGGAGCCTGCTGCCCGGTCCCTACACCTTCATCCTGCCTGCAACCAGGCTGGTGCCCCGCTTGCTGCAGTCCAATCGCAAGGCCATCGGCATCCGCATCCCGGATCATTGGTTCTGCCAGGCCATCGTTGACGAGATCGGCGAGCCCATCATCACCACGAGCGTGCCTCTCTCGCACGAGCGGGTGCACATCGACCCGATCGAGATCGAGAACGACCTGGGCCACCGGGTGGATGCCATCGTAGACAGCGGCATTCTGCCCGACATTCCCTCCACCGTGGTCTCGCTCGAGTCTGACGTTCCCCAGGTGCTCCGCGTGGGCCAGGGGCCGGTTGAGCCATACTTCAGCCTATGAGGGCCCGGAGCGAGCGCACATGAAAAAGATGCTCATCAACGCCCTTCACCCCGAGGAAATCAGGGTCGCGGTGGTCAAGGACGGCGTTCTGGAGCAGCTCTACATCCAGAGCGCCCTCAAGGAGCAGATACGCGGCAACATCTACAAAGGCAGGATCTCCCGGATCGAGCCGAGCCTCAACGCGGTGTTCGTGGATTACGGCAGGGACAAGCACGGCCTGCTGCCGCTCAACGACATCAACTGGCGATTCATCCCGGATATCAAGCCTGGCGAGGGCTCGCTCTCCCTGCTCAGAAAGGGCATGGAGATCCCGGTCCAGGCCAGCCGCGAGGAAAAGAATGCCAAGGGTGCCCTGCTCACCCAGAACATCTCCATCCCCGGCCGCTACATGGTGCTGCTTCCCCGGCAGGATCT
>JBASVF010000348.1:0-4344 GCA_049275795.1 Desulfomonilia bacterium | reverse complement strand
GGACCGACTTCGAGAACCTGTGGACCCAGCTGAAGTTCTACCTCTTCATCTCGCAGAAGAAGCCCGAGCACAAGTACCTCTATGGCCCGCTCCAGTCCATCGCCTACGGCGGATTGATGCTGATGCTGCTGGTCATCGTGGTCACCGGGCTCATCCTTACCGGCGCCGAGTACGACGCCGGGGTCACCAGCTGGGCCTCCGCGGTCCTGAAGCCGGTCGAGAACTTCCTCGGAGGACTGGCCGTCACCCGGT
Source organism: Desulfomonilia bacterium (assembly GCA_049275795.1). Classification (GTDB taxonomy): domain Bacteria; phylum Desulfobacterota; class Desulfomonilia; order UBA1062; family UBA1062; genus Phosphitivorax. The sequence continues at coordinate 4,092 of JBASVF010000348.1, read as the reverse complement.
TCATCCACCACATCTTTACCTGGCTCATCATCCTCTTCATGGTGGTACACATTTACATGGCCTTCTGGTACGATGTCGTTTTCAAGGAAGGCACGGTGTCCTCCATGATTGGTGGACGGGTGTTCAGGAAGACAGAGCACTAGGCAAACAGGTTGTCACGGGAAGCAAGCACCATGGGAGCCGGCGGCGCGATCACGGTCCTGGGGCTCGGCAACATCCTGCTCCAGGACGAGGGGTTCGGTGTGCACTTCGTCCGCTGGTTCTCTGAGCGAAATCGGTTCGACGAGCGGGTGGCGATCGTGGACGGCGGTACCCTCGGGTACAACCTCCTCGACACCATCTCCTCGTCGGACCACGTGATCGTCATCGACGTGATCAAGTCGGACGCGGAGCCAGGGACCCTTTACCGCTTCAGCCGCGAGGAGATGGAACTGGCAATGCCCGGGCCCACTTCGGCCCACGAGGTCGAGTTTCTCGATGTGCTCCACATGGCAGAGCTCAGCGGAAGCCTGCCCGGGGTCACGTTCTTGTGCATCGTGCCCGAGTCCTACGGCGAGATGAACCTCGAGATGACCCAGCGGATGTGGGATGCCTTTCCCCTGCTCGAGCGCCTGCTGCTTAAGGAGCTCGAGCGGCTCGGGGTATCGGGATCGCGCACGGGGGCGCTCGATGCATGAGATGTCCCTGGTGAGCTCGGTGCTGGACATCGTGGAGGACTACGCATCCAGGCACCGCTTCGGCAGGGTGGATACCGTCCGGCTCTCCTTCGGAGCGCTCTCGGGCATCGATCCGGCCGCCCTGAGGTTCGCCTTTGAGGTGCTTTCCGGCGAAACGAGGTGCCGGGGGGCCGCCCTCGAACTCAAGGTAGTGCCTGCGCGGGTGTACTGTCTTGCCTGCGGCGGAGAGAACGAGGTGGAAGGATTCCCCGCGGACTGCCCCCATTGCGGCAGCGCACAGGTGACGCCCACGGGCGGCTTCGACGGGCTGAGGCTCGAGGAGCTCGACGTGGACAATGAATGAGGACAATGAGTATGTGCATCGGATTTCCCGGTAAGATACTCTCCATCGACGAGCTCAACATCGCCGTGATCGATATCGGCGGCATCAGGCGCGAGGTGAGCCTGGACATCATCGACGAGCCGGTGGGCCCGGGCGACTACGTGATCGCCCATGCCGGCTTTGCGATCCACAAGGTGGACGAGCACAAGGCTTCAGAGAGCCTCGCGCTCCTGAAGGAGTTGCTTGAACATGAGATTCATTGACGAGTACCGCGACCCGGAAGTGGCCTCCGGTCTCCGGTCCGTCCTGAACGCCCGGGCCTTGAGCATACCCCGCAGGATCACCATCATGGAGGTGTGCGGCAGCCACACGTATGCCATCGGCCGGCACGGCATCAGGGCCATGCTGCCAAAGGACGTGAGGCTCGTCTCCGGCCCGGGATGCCCGGTGTGCGTGACCTCGGTCGAAGACATCGACCGGGCCCTCTTTCTCGCCGGCCTTCCGGGTGTGATCTTCGCCACCTTCGGCGACATGATCCGGGTGCCGGGCACCGGCGGCAGGAGCCTCCAAATGATCCGAGCCGGCGGGGCGGACGTGCGGGTGGTCTTCTCGGCCTCAGAGTGCATCAACCTGGCCGTCAGGCACCCCGACCGCCAGGTGGTCTTCATGGGCATCGGCTTCGAGACCACCTCTCCCACCGTGGCCTCCATGGTGAAGGCCTGCTCTGTCAGGGGCATAGAGAACGTGAGCGTGTTTTCAGTTCACAAGCTCATCCCGCCCGCCATCGACGTGCTGCTTGGGGACGAGGAACTGGCGATCGATGGGTTCCTGTGCCCCGGGCACGTGAGCACCATCCTGGGTACAAAGGCCTATGCCGGCATACCCTCAAGGGGGTGCGCGGCCGTGATCACCGGCTTCGAGCCGGTTGACATCCTCCAGGGGATCTGCCAGATCCTGAATCAGATCATCGAGGGGCGCTACTCGGTTGAGATCCAGTACACCCGGGGCGTGAAGCCGGAGGGCAACCCCAGGGCGCAGGCCCTGCTCGAGGAGGTGTTCACGCCTGTCGACGCCCGGTGGAGAGGGCTGGGAACCATCCCGGCGAGCGGGCTCGGCTTCAGCGATAAGTACCTCGACTTCGACGCACGGAAGCGCTTCGAGATTCCCGAGATCCATTCCGAGGATGCGCCGGGATGCCGGTGCGGCGAGATCCTCAAGGGCAGGATCAGCCCGCTCGAATGTCCCCTGTTCAGGACGATGTGCACCCCGGAGAACCCGGTCGGGCCCTGCATGGTCTCGAGCGAGGGCACCTGCGCAGCCTACCATGCATGCAACGTAACGTAACGAGAGGTAACCCATGGCAAAGATCAGTGTAGTAAAACAGGTTCTCGACGCCAACGACCGGATCGCGATGGAGAACCGCGCCCTGTTCGACAGCAAGGGCATGTACGTGATCAACCTCATGAGCTCGCCCGGGGCGGGGAAGACCAGCCTGGTCGAACGGACCATCGAGGCCCTGAAAGGGAGATACCGCATCGGGGTGATCGAGGGCGACATCCAGGACACCTGTGATGCTGACCGCATTGCGGCGCTCGATATCCCGGTGGTCCAGATCAACACCGGCGGGGGCTGCCACATCGACGCAAACATGGTCAGGGAGGCCCTTGCGGGCCTGGACCTCGACGCGATCGACTTTCTCATCGTCGAGAACGTGGGCAACCTGGTGTGCCCCGCCGAGTTCAAGATCGGCGAGAATGCCAAGATCATGCTGCTCTCGACCCCGGAGGGCGCCGACAAGCCCTCGAAGTATCCCCTCATGTTCCACGAGTCGCGGGTGCTCATCATCAACAAGATGGACCTGGTGCCGTACGTGGATTTCGATCTCGAGAAGGCAAGGAGGGACTCCCTGGCCATCAACGGGGACCTGCGGATCTTCGAGGTTTCGTGCAAGACCGGTGAGGGGCTGGAAGAGTGGTTCGAGTGGATAACCTCGCAGGTGGACGAGTTCAGGCGGAGGGCATGACGCCCGGGAGGCTTCGCCTCGTCTTTTCAGGAATCGTGCAGGGCGTGGGATTCCGGCCGTACATCTACCGTCTGGCCGTGGAGCAGCGCCTGGCCGGGTTCGTGCACAACCGCCCGGACGGCGTTGCCGTGGAGGTCGAGGGTCCTCGGGAGGCGCTGGATGGCTTCATGTTCCGTGTCGTGCGGGAGCTGCCGCCCCTGGCCCGGGTTTCGGCCTGCGAGGTGAGCGAGATCGAGCCCCGCGGCGAAAACGGCTTTCGCATCGTTCAGAGCGGGGAGGAGGGACGGCCCGCCGTGCACATCCCACCCGATACGGCCACTTGCCCCCAGTGCCTGGCCGAGCTCTTCGACCCGTCCGACCGCAGGTATCGCTACCCCTTCATCAACTGCACGAACTGCGGACCCAGACTCACCATCATCACCGGCATCCCCTACGACCGCACCAACACCTCCATGCAGGCCTTCCCCTTGTGCGATAGGTGCAGGCGGGAGTACGAGGACCCGCGGGACCGCAGGTTCCACGCCGAGCCGAACGCCTGCCCGGTCTGCGGTCCTGCCTTGAGCCTCCTGGACGAGCAGGGCAGGGAGATTCCCTGCACCGACCCGGTGGAAAAGACCCTGGAGCTGCTGAAGGCGGGCCTTGTCGTGGCTGTGAAGGGCCTGGGCGGCTTCCACCTCTGCGTGGATGCATCCAACAGCGAGGCCGTCTTACGGCTCAGGAACCGGAAGTTCCGCGAGGAGAAGCCGCTGGCGATCATGGTGCGCGACCTTGCCAGCGCAAGGCGGCTCGCATGGGTGAGTCCGGAGGAAGAGCGGCTCTTGGGCGGCGGCGAGCGGCCCATCGTGCTGCTCGCCCGCAGGGATACGGAAGAGGTTTCAGCCCCCGTGGCGCCCGGCATGCCCAACCTGGGAGTCATGCTGCCGTACACCCCGCTCCATCACCTGCTGCTCTCCGGCGACCTCACCGCGCTGGTGATGACGAGCGCAAACCAGACCGACGAGCCCATCTGCACGGGCAATTCGGAAGCCCTGAAACGTCTCAAGGGAATCGCAGACTGCTCTCTCGTGCAC
>JBASVF010000347.1:0-8507 GCA_049275795.1 Desulfomonilia bacterium | reverse complement strand
ATGAACGGCGGCACGTTGGGAAGCAGGCTGATGTCCTGGTAGCCGATGATCTCCTCGATGGCCTGGATGGGCACGGCATAGGTCTCGTTCTCAAGAGAGAAGGTGATGAACGAGGTGTTGTCCTCCTTGGTTTCCTCTTCCACGTGCAGCTTGTAGGCGGCCTTGTCGTGTCCCGGGGAGGGCTGTTCAGCAGGCTCTTCCTCGGGCTCCGCGCGGGGGGCCTGCCGGGTGCTGACTGCAGCGTCGGAAGAGGGCGGCACTTTCGCGGCCGCCCTGGCCGGCACGGACTTTTCGGCTGCGGGCCGGATCATGTCGGGTAGGACCTGGGTGACGGCCCCGGCGTCGATGTTCAGGGCCATGGGGATCATGTCGGGCTCCATGATGGAGGAGAAGAGCACGGCGTGCCTTCCCCTGCCGGTCTCGGCAACGGCCGCGACCTCACCCAGGTTCCCGAGCTCGGATAAGGTCTCGTCGAGCTTTTTCCTGCTGAGCTTTAAGTTCAGCACGTATACCTGGCCTTTTTCGAGCAAGCCCAGCACTGTCTCGTCGTCGATGTCGAAGGGCGCGAGCACGCCCCTCTCGGGCGCGGGTGAGCCAGCCCCGGCCTTCGAGGCCGCAGGTGCGGAGCCCTTGCCGTCGATGATCGCCTGGAGCCGGGCAAGGTGCTCGGAGATGTCCATGTCGTTGCTGGCTGCCACGTCCTCGAACATGCTCTTGAGCATGTCCGCGGCCTGGAGGAGGGGAGTGGCTACGTCGCTGGTGGGAACGACCTTGCCCGAGCGGATCAGGTTCAGCACGTCTTCCAGTCGGTGGGCCAGATCGCCTATGTTGGTCAGGTCGAGGAACTTGGCCGAGCCTTTGATGGAGTGTGCCGCGCGGAACACCCGGTTGATAACCTCCGAGTCGACCTTTTCCATGTCCGCTTCGATCTTGATGAGATCTTCCTCGATATCTGCAATGTGCTCTTTCGATTCGGTCACGAATTCTTCTATCAGCTCGTCGAACTCACCCACGTTCGCTTCCTCCTCAGGGTAGTGGTCACCAGTGTACATCGGCACGAAATGCTGGATTACTTTAAAGGTTGTTGACACTAATCGCGCAATCCGAGTATAAATCCGGACAAATGAGTACAGGAGGCTCTCTGGTGCAGAAGATGAAACTCTGCCTGCTTGCAATGTCCGTTGTTCTTCTCCTGGGCATGGCCGGGTGCGGAAGCGAACCCGAATTCGCCGAGGTCACGACCCCGATCCAGATGCAGGTGTCCACCGAGCACCTCCACCCCAGGATGGGGCTCTCGGGCTTCATTTTCGGGACCTTCATGCTGCTCAATGCCTACATCGTCATCCTCCTGAGCTGCGCGGCGCTCATCATCAAGGACAGCGCCTTCAAGAAGACGGCCGACACGCTTCGCCTGGGCATGCAGATGCTCAATCCCGAGCAGGGCGGCAAGGGGATGCTGCTCAAGGTCCTCGACCAGCTCTCAAACGGCGACACCCGGTTCCGGATCGGGACGATCGGCCTGATCATCGGAGTCGTGCTGGCCTACATCGGGGCATGGATCGCCGTATAGCCCGCTCGGAACAGGGCAGGGTGTGCCCGTGATCGCCATTATCGACTACCGTGCCGGCAACCTGCGCTCGGTCGAGCGCGCCCTCGATCACCTGGGGGTTTCCTGCAGGATCACCGACAGCCCGGCCCTGATCCGCTCCGCGGAGCGGGTGATCTTTCCCGGCGTGGGGGCGGCCGGCAGGGCCATGGAGAGCATCGTCTCGCTGGAGCTCGACGAGGTGATCCGCGAGACCGTGGACAGGGGCGTGCCCTTCCTCGGCATCTGCCTGGGCACACAGATCATCCTCGATGAGAGCGAGGAGGACGATGCCCGGTGCCTGGGAATCATCCTGGGCAGGGTCAGAAGGTTTCCTGAAACCCCGGGGCTCAAGGTCCCGCACATGGGATGGAATACCCTGGAGCGGCTCGTCGACCACCCGCTGCTAAACGGGATAGACCCGGGGGCGGGGTTCTATTTCGTGCACTCCTACTATCCCGAACCGGCCCGGAAGGAAGACGCGGCGGCCTGCACCGTACACGGGGTGCGCTTTGTCTCCATGATCGCGCGGGGCAACGTGGCAGCCGTGCAGTTTCACCCCGAGAAGAGCGGCAGGCCGGGCTTGAGGCTGCTCGAGAACTTCTGCAGGTGGGACGGCGGGGCTTGAGGGCCCGGGCGAGCCTCAGGCGCTCCAGGCATTCTTGCCGATGAGCTTTACGAACCTGCACCCGCCAAGTGATTCTTCCTTCAGCCCCTCCCGGGTCTTGGTGATACGCTTGAGGTCCTGCAGGCTCTCGTCCCCCACCGGGATGATCAGCCTGCCTCCCTCGGCCAGCTGCGCGGTGAGCGCCTCGGGCACGTGGGGAGCCCCCGCGGTGACGATGATGCCGTCAAAGGGGGCCTCTTTGGCCAGCCCCTGCGAACCGTCGCCGATGCGAACATTGATGTTGTAGTAGCCCAGCTCGTCGTGTACCTTCCTGGCGCGCGATGCCAGGGCGCTGATGCGCTCGATGGAGTACACCATCCTGCAGAGCCGCGAGAGGATGGCCGCCTGGTAGCCCGAGCCGGTGCCGATCTCGAGGACCGCGTCCTCGGGCCCGGGCATCAGCGACTGGGTCATGAGCGCCACCATGTAGGGCTGAGAGATGGTCTGGCCGTAGCCGATGGAGAGGGGGTAGTCTTCATAGGCCCGGTACTTGAGGTACTCCTCCACGAACCGGTGCCGGGGCACCTCGAGAAAGGCGCCGAGGATCCGCGGGTCGGAGATGCCGCGTGCCTCGAGCTGCTCCTTGACCATGTGCTGTCGGGCGAGAACCGGGTCCATACACGTTTCCTGTCATGCCGCACTTGTTTCCCGGAGGGTTTTCCTTCAGGATCTAGTTATATTTTAATGGATTATCGGGTATCTTACAACACGAAAGCCACATGTGACGCCATTTGCGGCGCAGAGGGAACTTTTACGGGTTTTATGCTCTTGACCCCCTTCGAGCTCCTATAGTACATTCTCATGCGATGGATTTCATTAAGATATTGAAAACATCACGGTTCCTCGACCCCGCCAGCGGCTACGCCGAGACCCAGCGGTTTTCCGAGGTGAGGGTCGATCCTCTGACCGGCCATTCCAGCAGGGTACTGGATTTTCCGGTCAAGGAGATACCGCGCGAGGACCTGGGCCCCCTGGTCGAGGCGTCCCGGGCCTTCTGCCCCTTCTGCCCCGAGGTGGTGGAGCAGGTAACTCCCAAGTTTCACCCCGACCTGCTCAGGCATGAGCGCTATGCGCGGGGCGAGGCCTTGTGCGTGCCCAACGCGTTCCCCTACGACGAAAACGGCGCGGTGTGCATCATGTGCAGGCAGCACTTTCTGCCGCTCAAGGGCTTTACGGCCCGCATTCTCAAGGACGCGCTGAGCTGCTGCCTGTCCTATCTCCGGGACGTGGTGGTCAACCAGCCCGAGGTGGTCTACCAGTCAGTGAACTGGAACTACATGCCCCTGGCGGGCGGGTCGATCGTGCATCCCCACCTGCAGATCACGGCCTCGAGCTCGTCGACCAACTACTACACCGTCATGGTGCCTGCGCTGGAGCGCTACGAGTGCGAGCACGGGAGAGGCTACTGGTCGGACCTGCGGGACGAGGAGTTCAGGGTGGGGGAGCGGTTCATCGCGGCGAGCGAGGGCATTACCTGGCTTGCGGCATTCGCCCCCATGGGCGTGTTCGACGTGCTGGGGGTGTTCCACCGGGCTCACGACCCGGCGGACATCGGCGACGAGCTCCTGGACGAGGTGATCTGGGGCATTCTGCGCGTGATGGAGTACATCGACACGCTGAACATGTATTCGCTCAACATGTCGATGTATTTTCTCCTTGACAATGAGCGGTTCGTCCCGCATCTGAGGGTATGCCCCCGGGTGAGCATCCCGCCGTTCGGAACCAGCCAGATCAATTACATGCGGATGCTGCACAACGAGACCCTGACCACGCTCAAGCCCGAGGATGTATGCAGCGATCTCAGGACGATCTGGAAAGAATGAGGGCAGGCGTTATCATTGTTCACAAGCGATTCCTTTAAGGGGAGGGCGAATGATGAAGAAACTGATCCTGGCGGTGCTGGTATGCATGGTCTGCTCGCCGGTGTTGGCCCAGTCAGGGCCCGAGGCTATCTGGGTAGCGGGTGAGTGGCGGCTCTCGGACGAGGCGGCTCCTGTTTTTCTGGCAGACACCTTCCTGTCGCTCGGGCAGATCGATTCCACCTATGTCTATGCCGAGCCGCTGGCCTTTCTCAAGAGCGGCGAGCTGGGCCTGGGCCTGGGCGGCGGGGTGAGGATGCCGGTAATGGGCGGCAAGGCCCTGGCCGGGTACAACCTCTACTTCGACTACACCACCGACAACTACCACAAGCGGGTGACCACCGGGGTAGAGCTGTTCTATCCCACGTTTTCCGCGCACGTCAACGCCTACCTTCCCGTATCCGACGAGCACAAAGGCGAGGAGGCCCTTGCCGGGATCGATTTCACCATGGGCATCCCCATCCCCAACGCGAGCTTCATCACCCTGTGGCCGGGCCTCTACTACTTCGACGGCAAGGACGAGGACGACCTCAAAGGGGTGGGCTTTGCGGTGGAGGTGAGGCCCATCAGGGCCCTCTCGGTGACCGTTGGCGGCCGCAACGACGCACTGATCTCGGGCCGCGACCGCAGCGAGCTCTTTGTGGAGATGCGGTTCACCTTACCGCTGGAGCGCCTGGGCGAGGATCTCTTCAAGTTCGACAAGGGCAGCTACCCGATCAATGTCAATGCCCTGCTCGATCACCGGGTGGTGCGCGAGCGTTTCATCACCTACGAGAAAAAGAGGCCCTGACATCCCGGGTTCGGGCTTGACTTAACAAGACATTCTCTTCTATAGAGTACCACGGTGTCGGGAAGTGGCTCAGTCTGGTAGAGCACAGCGTTCGGGACGCTGGGGCCCGGGGTTCAAATCCCCGCTTCCCGACCATTAATTTATTGAAATCATTGCTGTTGAATTCTTTGAAACTGTACCGGGTATGTACCTGGATGTGCCCAACCATACTGAGAAGGGGATCATCTGCCAATCAATTTGAGTTATTGACAATGTTTGCCTTGGCATAATGTTTCACCGAATTGTGTAATGTCCGGTCCCCGGCAATCTGTAGATCGTGAGTGTATAGTAACCCTCTCAGAGACTGAACTGAGCCATACTGGAAAAAGACGCTGCTCCAAAGACCGGTACTCTCAACCAAAAGCGCGAAAGATTATCGATATTGCCGCCCTTTACAACCCGGCCCAGCTTGGATACCTTCTCATGAGCGGGCAGGTATGCTATGAACAATAGTTCACAACGATTGTCGGACTTGCACATGGAAAACGGGCACACGGGCGAGATCATCCTGGTATGCGGGGGCAGGCTGGCCGGCCTGATCTATTCGATCTTCAAAGAAAGCTATGCCTTCATAGGCTATATCGATGACGTGTATCCGTGCGCCTATGTCGAAACGACGTACGGCTTGAAGAAGCTGGGCACCAGTGCCGACCTCACTCGCCTGGCGTCCCTGGGTGCATCGGCGGTCGTGGCCGTAACGGATGTGCAGGCCCGCGGGAAATACGGCCGGATACTCAAAGAAGCGGGAATTCCGTTCGCCACGCTCATAGCGGGAACGGCCGTAATATCCGAGAGCGCCTCCCTTGCGCAGGGCTGCATCATTCGGCACAATGCCGTGATTTCAGCCCAGGTCAGGCTGGGCGAGAACACGGTGATCTCGGACAACGCATACATAGGGCACGATTCGATCGTGGGGCGCAACGTTTACATAGCGCCTGGGGTCAACCTCAACGGCAGCGTGATCATCGGCGACGACACATTCGTGGGCACCGGTGCCGTGGTCCTGCCTGAAATAACGGTCGGCCGAAACTGCACCATCGGCGCTGCCGCCTGTGTGAACAAAAACGTACCGGACGGCTCCACCGTGGCAGGAGTGCCGGCCAGGCCCCTGCTGGTTGAACGGCCGCCGCTGGTAAGCGTCACCATGGCCGCCTACAATCATGAGAAATACGTCTCCCAAACCATTCGAAGCATCCTGGACCAGACCTTTACGGACTTCGAGCTCATCATCATCGATGACGGCTCCACCGACGGCACACCCCGCGAGATTGCCGCTTTCGAAGACCGGTGCATCAAGGCCGAGTTTTCCCGTTGCAATTCCGGCATTATCGTTACCAAGAACCGGTGCCTGGACCTGGCGCAAGGCAAATACGTGGCCATCGTGAACTCGGATGACGCCTACTTGCCCGAGAAGCTGGAGAAACAGGTGGCCTACCTCGAAAGCCACCCTGAATGCGGCGCGGTCCTGACAGATGCCGCCATCATCGACGAGAACGGTAACCCGTTCCAGGACGAGACCCACTTTTACTACAGCATCTTTACCCAGCCCAATCGCAGCCGGTATGAATGGCTGAGATATTTCTTCTATGTTGGCAACTGCCTCTGCATGCCGAGCGCCCTGATCCGCCGGGAATGCTACGAAAAGATCGGCAGGCCGGACCCGCGCCTCATGCAGCTGCCCGATCTCGATCTCTGGATCAGGATGTGCATGGCCTACGACATACACATCATACCCGAGAAGCTCACGCTCTTCAGGGTTCGCGACAACGAGGCCAACGCCAGCGGCCAAACGCCAGACAAGATACGGCGAGGAGCCTGGGAATATGAAAAGGTGCTACGCCGTTACCTTGCCATCCGCGACGAGAACGTGCTGCTGCGCATCTTCCCCGAAGCCGACCGGTACATCGGGCAGTGCTGGCTCCCCGGAGATCTCATCCCGTACGTCATCGCACGGCTTGCCTTGGACGCCAATACCCCGGTATTGAAATCCTTTGCCTTGGATGCGTTGTTCGAGTTGCTGGAGAATCCCGACCTGGCGCGGCGTGTACATGAACGCTTCGGTTTCGGATACAAGGAATTCATAGCACTGACCGGCAGCGGCGAGGAATGCGCCCCTGCCCAGCCGAGCCGCCGGCATCTGCTGACCGGGCTAATCAACAAGGTCCTTCGACGATAATTTCTGTTGCGAGGAGGAGACTCCCCCATGTCGAGCTTTTACCCCTACGAGAAGTTTCCCAAGCTCATCATCAACGCCGCCATTACCGGCATGGTACCGACCAAGAGCGAAACCCCGCATGTGCCTGTCACCGAGGATGAAATCGTCAGCGATGCCGTGGCCTGCTGCAGGGCGGGAGCCACCATCGTACACCTGCACGTGCGGGACGATTCCGGCAACCCGTGCTACAAGGCCGAAAAATACGGCCGCATCATCCGCCGCATCCGGGCTGAATGCGATGTCATCATATGTGTTTCGACCAGCGCACGGGTTTTCAAGGAATTCGAGCAGCGCTCCGAGGTCCTGTTCCTTGAAGGAATCGAGAAACCTGAAATGGCAAGCCTCACCACGGGCTCATTCAACTTTCCCAAGCAGGCGAGCGTGAACCCGCCGGAAATGATCTTCAGACTGGCCGAGACCATGCTGGAGCGGGGGATCAGGCCCGAGCTCGAGATATTCGACAGCGGCATGCTCAACTATGCCAAGTACCTCGATAAAAAGCTGAAGCTGCCCCGGCCGCACTACTTCAACCTGTTCTTCGGCGCCCTGGGAGGCATGCCGTGCCGCATCGAGGACATCGCCTACCTGGTCAACTCTCTCCCCGAAGGATCGCTCTGGTCGGCCGCAGGAGTCGGGCTGTGCCAACTGCCGGTCAATGTCATGGCCATGGCTGCAGGCGGGGGCGTCCGGACGGGCATCGAGGACAACATTTACTTCGACTACGAAAAGCGCGAGCTCGCCACCAATGCGCAGCTCGTCTCGCGGATCGTGCAGGTTGCCGGGTTGCTGAGGCGCGAGGCAGCCACCCCCGACGAGGCCAGGCAGATGCTTCACCTACCGCTCTTGCCAGACTGCTGCAAACGCGTCCCTGCCCGGTAACGGCGAAACGCCGGCCAAGGCAGCGTTCATGAATGGTCGACCCGGGAAGATCCGGGCTGAATCACGAATGGATAGGCCCCTTGGCTTTTTCGTGACCTTCTTTTATGGCCGCTTTTATCTGCTCGTCGCTCAGCAGGGGTAAGTCGGGGTCCGCCTTCCGCAAAGGTCTGAACCTCAAGGCCTCCATGTACGGCGTCGGCTTCTTTCGGCGGTATGCCAGGAATTCATAGGCATAATAGTCGCGGGCTTCCCGGACGGTCTTTCTCCCGTGAATGATGTCATCCGCCAGGTTGAGCGCCAGGCTGTTCGCCTCCTCGTCATGGCACCTGGCAGAGAGCTCTCCGCGGGTACGGTTGGCCACGACGCTGCCGTCGAACTCGGCCAGGTCGTCGAACTTGTCTACCGGCACATCGTAATCGATGAACGACTCCACCGAGTCGTGATGCGGATAAGGGAAATTGTGGCTGTCGAAA
>JBASVF010000346.1:0-12943 GCA_049275795.1 Desulfomonilia bacterium | reverse complement strand
TTCCTGACCAGGTCGATGCCCTGGCGGGTAGCCGAGAGGATCTCTTGGAGGATCGGGTACGAGGGGTCGGCCTCGTCCGTATCCTGCATGAGGATCTCGGTGTCGATGAGGATGGGGGTGAATGCGTTCTTGAGATTCTGGGCTATTCCCCCGGCCAGGGTGCCTATGGCCTCCATCTTCTGAACCTGGAGCAGCTGCTGCTGCAGCTTGATTTCATCTGTGATGTCCCTGGCCAGCAGGACGTGGTTGATGAGCTTTCCATCCTCGCTGTAAACCGGGGAGACGGTGAGGTTGAGCTCAATGCTCTCTCCGGAAGGAAGCTTTTTCCGGATGCGGCCCGTCCACTTCCTGCCTTTCTTTTCCGTAAAGTGAGCGACCTGGCGAAAGGAGTCTTCGGTGAAAAAATCGGTCAGCTCGCTGATGGACCTCCCGATGAGATCCTGCTTTTCCCTGCCGCTCAAGGCCTCGAATGCCCGGTCCACGTACTCGATCTTCCAGGACAAGCTGAAGATGGCCACCCTCTCGTCTGCCTGCTCGATGGCGCTTGCCAGGCGGATGAGCTCTTTTTCCATCTCGATCCTTTCGCTGATGTCGATGCCGATCGCGATCTGCGATCCGTCCGAGAGAAAGACGTTGGCCCAGGAGCTCGGAAGCACCTCCCCCGTGCGGGTGGTGAGGTCGAAGTCCTTCCATCCCGTTCTGGACCTCATCATGAACTCCCACACCTGCTTGCGATGTGCCGGGTCCGGGAACAGGGCCGCGATCAGGTTCATGCGTCTGGCCTCCTCCAGGCTCCACCCGGCGAGCTGCTCGAAGGCCTTGTTGACCATCCTGACAGCACCTGAGGAGTCGAAGAAGACCAGCATCACGGGGATATTGTCGATGATGGTCAAGAGGAGTTCCTTCTGCTCCTTGAGCATCCTACTCGTACGGCCGAGGTTCCGGGTGCGCTCGAGGACCCGCTGTTCCAGCTCCCGCCTGGTCCTGGAGAGGTCTTCCTCCATCTGCTTGAGCCCGGTGATGTCCTCGAAGAAGAGCACGGCACCCTGCCCATGCGGCACGCACCGGAACGAAAGCCAGAACCCTCCAGGCCCGGGATGGTGAATCTCGAAGCCGACCGCTTCGCCCCGGGAAAGAGAGCGCTCCATCTCGCGGGAGATCCTCCTGGCCATCGATAGCGGGAAGACTTCGCTCAAGCGGCTGCCCACGATCTCCTGCTCACCCTTAAGTGCCAGCTCACGCGCAGGAGGGTTTGCATGGGTGATCCGCAGGGATTCATCCACCTGGAGTACTCCCATGTCGAGCTTGTCGAAGATCGCCATCTCGGAAGCTGCCGCCGATGTCCGCGTCCTGTCCTCCATGAGACCGGCCTCGTCTGTTCTTATGCGCCATCCCTCGGGCGCGCCGCACACCCCCCGGGTCCATGTGTCTTGAGGTCATCGGTGCGGGGAGTCCCGGGAAATAGCGGCAGGACACTGCAACGATCCTATGCATAAGTATAGGGTTTCCTCACCCGATGATCTATGCCGGGAAAGCCTCCGCCTTTCTGGTGGCCCGGGCCGATCGACCTTGACGAGATGCCCTCGAGCTTGAGCGCACGGGCGCACCCGGTATTATAAATCCCGTACAGTGAAGGCTTTCCCGGCGTTTCGCGGAAGAGGAGGCGCTTCAAAGACGGTTGCGCCGGTACATCCCCTGACGGGACGGACCCGGATCATGCTCGAGGATCGAATCATTCAGCGGATAATCGAGGCGTGGGAACTGGATCAGGCCCACCCTATCCACGGCAAGATCCAGGTGCCCCTGCCTCCGTTCGATATCCTGAAGAAGGTGGTGGAGACGGCATATCTGGCCAGCCTCGAGCGTGAGGAAGGCAGGCCGATCCGCTTCGCCCTGGTCATGGTTGCCCCGTCCACCGATGCCGAGACAGGCGGTTCGGGCAGGGAGTCGGAATACCTCTTCCACCTTGCAAACCCGCTTCGGCTCACCGTGGATTCCATCACCAAGTTCGCTCCCGCACTCGATCCCGCATTGAGCGCCATGGCCGTGGGCCAATCCGGTGAACAGGGGGAGCTCGTGATCTGGGGCGTGTTCACCTTCTCGCCGTCCGAGCACCCGTTCAGCGAGATCCCGGTCTGGGTCTACGGCGAGCTCGGCTACCGGCCGGATTACTTCACGATCTATGCAAACGACGCAGGCTCCCTCATCATCTCGAGGCAGCACAGCCAGATAGGCCGCATCCTCAACGGCGAGTTCATGCCCGCCACTCCTTCCCCGTTCACGGTAAGCTCGCTCGGGCGCTACCTGGTCGACTCCATCCGTGGCCAGCCGCTGTTCGAAACCTATGGCGAGTCGTACTGGCGCATCTATCGCGACATGGTGGAAATGCTCCTGTCCGAGGCTTCGTCGAGGGGGCATGGTTCGATCTTCATCCTCCTGCCCGAGGGAGGCAAGGAAGAGTACTACATCCCCCGGTTCAGGTTCCGGGAGGCCGTGGGGGTACACTCCCTGATAGAGCCGCTCTTGAGGGACGACCTGGACATCTCCACCAGCATTGCGGTGAGAAAGACCGTCTCGGAGCGCATCAAGCTCCTTTCACAGCTGGGGGTCATCGACGGGGCCGTGGTGCTCACCTACGGGCTCGATCTGGTGTGCTTCGGGGCCATGCTCATCGCGCCGGCGTGGAAGGGCTCCATCATCTCAGGCCCGGACGGCTTCGGCGAGGGAGGAGGAGAGCCCCTGTTCGCCGGGAGGCTCGGGACGCGCCACAACGCAGGGATCTCATTCGCGGGCGCCTACGACGGGAGCATCGTGTTCGTGATCTCGCAGGACGGGCCGGTGCGCGTGTTCTTGCGCGTATCCGAGCGGACGCTCCTGTACTGGCCGGATTGCTGCAGCGTATCCCTCTCCCTGTGAAGCCCTGCCGTAGGAACGGTGAAAATGCACCCGGATTTGAAAGCTCCCACCCAAGGCGCGAGGGATCTGCGTTCATTTGGGAACCCGGCAGCCCCGGCGCGCTTCCCGGTGTAAAAGATGTGTGAGGTCTGCCTTTTTTACGTGAGAATCCGGCGCCCGGGACTGTTGCAGAGGGAGAACACCAATGATCTGGATATCATTTCACTGGATGATTCACCCGGGACTGCCGCGCGGGGAGAAAGCGCCCCTGATCAGTAGATCCCGGCCTGGCACCCTGCGGCGATGGTCTGCCCCATGAGCCTGCACGCCTCGATCGTCTCGGGGGTGATCTCTCCTTTTACCACGATGGGCTCATGGACCTTCTTGAACTGGTACCCGATGCAGATGCGCTCGATGTTGCGCAGGGCTCCCGAGCCGTCGTTGCCCGCGTTGACGAACACGGCATACGGCTTG
This sequence comes from Desulfomonilia bacterium, assembly GCA_049275795.1. Classification (GTDB taxonomy): domain Bacteria; phylum Desulfobacterota; class Desulfomonilia; order UBA1062; family UBA1062; genus Phosphitivorax. Next base: position 9,574 of record JBASVF010000346.1, on the reverse strand, counting down.
CGGAACACCCTGCCCCTGGCATCTTCGTAGGTTCGGTCGAAGAAGTCCTTGAGGGCTCCCGAGAGGTAGCCGAAATACTCTGGCGAGCCGATCACGAGCCCGTCGCAGTCCAGGAGGTCCTGCAGCCCGGCATCTAGCGCGTCCTTGAGCACCGCCATCGCACCTTCTATCGAATCGACGCCTTCGGCAACGGCGCGGGCCATCTTCCGGTTGTTGCCCCCCTGTGAGTGGTACACGACGAGTATCGTGGTCATGCCCGGTCCCTCTTTTCCATCCTTCTTTACGGGATCGCGTTGTTCCCGGAAGGAATTATTCCATATATCCCGTGGAAAAATCAACCGTAACACCTCGAGGGGCCTCGACAATGGCCTTTCCTCGAGCAAGGGGTTTCGGGTAGGATGGCAGGACCATGAGACAGGCCCTTGAGACCCTGGCGCAGGGAGGAACGGTATGAGGATCGTGTTCGCGGCCGACCTTCACGGCAGCAGGAAGCTCTACGGTCAGCTCTTCTCCTATGCCATCCAGGAGAACGCCCGCTGCGTCATCCTGGGAGGCGACCTGCTCCCTACGCGGCTCGACAACCCCTGGAAGCTCCTTACCGGGCGGGCGGACTTCTCCCGGGCACTCTCGGTCCAGCTAAAGTTCATCGACTCGTTCCTGGCTCCCGCTCTCGAAGGTCTTGCCCAAGACCACCCGGAGATCCAGGTGCTGTACATACCGGGTAACCACGACTGGCGCCGGGCCATCGAACACCTCGTGAGGGCCGCTCACCGCGCCCGGTGCATCCACGGCAGGACCGTCAGCCTGGGCGGCATCGACGTAGCCGGCTACGGCTGCACCACCGACTCGGCCTTCTGGGTAAAGGATTTCGTGCGCAGGGACCTCCCGAACAGCGGCTACACAAAGAGCAGGTTCCCCCTCGTAAGCACGTCGGACGGGATCACGCCCAGCCCGGATGGCCTCTACGCGCTCGGCAGGCCGAGCATCGAGGAGGAGCTCTCCGGGCTCGGGTGCACCCCCGGAGGCAGGAGCATCTTCGTGTCCCATTGCCCGCCCTACTCAAGCGGGCTCGACACCCTCCATACGAGCCGCCCCATCGGGTCCAGGGCGATCGCAGAGTTCATCAGGAAACAGGCCCCCCTGGTAAGCCTGCACGGCCACATCCACGAGGCGCCGAGAATGTGCGACTTCTACCGTGTGAGCCTTGGCCGGACCCTCTCCATCAACCCGGGGCACGATCCGGGAGAGCTCCATGCCGTGGCTTTCGACTCGGATGACCCGGCCAAGAGCCTCGTCCACCGGGTCTTCGGCACCGGCCCAGCGGGCCGCATCGGCTCGATGGAACGCCGCGTCCGGGCGGCAAAGTCATTCCTCATGGAAAAGATCTTCCTCACGTGACCGGGAGCCTCTTTACGGGGCCGCTACCGTTTCAGGACCAATGGCTCTTCCTCACGGACCACCCAGCCGAAGTATCCTCCTAGGAGCGCTGTCACCAGGTGGAGCACCACGTTGGCTCCATACAGTGGTATCAGCCCGAAGGTGGTCCTGAGCACCGGGACGAGCCCCATGAGGAACAGGACTGCAAAGATGACGGCGATGCTCCGGGCAAAGGAGCGTGAGGAGGAAAGATGCCGGTAGGCCGCAATCCCCCAGATGCCTACAGCCAGGTGGACCACGTTGTGGAGGATGTTCGACGGGAATATTCCAAGCAGGGTTCCCTCCAGGAAATTCACGAAAGTATTGGGTGCATCCAGGGGCAGCGCCCTGAGCAGAGGCGGGAAGAAGCCCAGGATGCCTACGATCAGGTAGAATATACCCAGGATCAGGGCAAAGTACCGTGTAGCCATGGTTCCCTCCTTTTCGATCGACGGGCTGATCCTGTCGATGCTTTACGGCCGGCTCCGGTTTTCCCTTCTTCTCGGACGGTTCCGTACATCGGTTCTCTGAGGTAAGAATACTTTCGCATCCTCCCACTCTCAACCGCGGAGAGGGAAAGCGGCCGAAGGCTCTCTCCCCACTCCTGCGCCGGCGGGAAGACGGGGCGGGGAGAAGATGCATGCAGCAGGACCTTGATTGTGCGCACTTGAGCCGATATGGTTGTTCAGGGAGGATAAGACCATGGAAGGATCACCCGGTACCGGACCCGGGACCGCGGTCGTCACCGGGGGCGCCCGCGGCATCGGAAAGGCAATAGCCCGGAGACTCCTTGACGAAGGCTTTCGCGTTGCGATCCTCGACATCGACCGCGCTGCGGGCGCGGCTGCGGCGGACGAGCTCCGAAGCGGCTCAGGCCCGCTCTTCCTCGAGGTCGATGTGGGCGACGAAACCTCGGTGCGTAAAGGGTTCGAGGAACTCCTCGCCCGGGGATACGCACCCCTGGATGCCGTGATCAACAATGCCGGGATTTCGGATCCTTCGCGAGGGCCCATCCAGGACTTCGACCTCGCGTACTGGAACCGGGTTCTGGCGGTCAACCTCACCTCCGTGATGCTGACCACCCGGTATGCGTATCCGCTCTTTCGGGAGGGAAAGGGCGCGATCGTCAACATCGCCTCGACGCGTTTTCTCCAGTCGGAGAAGAACACCTTTGCCTACACGGCGTCCAAGGGCGGGATGGTATCCCTCACGCACTGCCTTGCCATCAGCCTGGGGCCCGGCATCAGGGTCAACTGCATCTCCCCGGGCTGGATCAACTCCCGCGGCGAGCCCCTGACCGCCCAGGATCACGCCCAGCATCCGGCCGGCCGGGTGGGAGAGCCCCGCGACATTGCCTCGCTCGTATCCTGGCTGATCTCAGACGAGGCCGGGTTCGTCACGGGCCAGAACTTCATCGTGGACGGAGGCATGACCCGCAGGATGATCTACGTGGAGTGATCCCGGGCCATTAAAAGAGAGACCCTGCCGCTGAGACCTGCACGCGGAATCAAGCCTTCACCCCCCTCTTTGGTTCCGAGGCCGGCCGGCGGCTGCTCGCCGGTGAGAGCAGCGGGTCCGCGGCAGCCCAGATCGGCGGAGAGGGCACTTCAGGGAATGCAAGTGCGTGCGGCCCCTGCATGACATTCCCGGGATCAGCGGCTTCCCGGATGCCGGGTGCCTCTGTCACGGGCCGGCGGCCCCGGGGATGCACGCGTACAAACCACCTTTTCCCCATTGCCATTTGCCTGCGACAGGGATAGTGTGCGCGCATGGTTGAGGCAGTGGTTGCTGTCTTTGTCCTGGTATACGTGGGCATGCTGCTGGGGAAGCTTCCCCGGCTCGAGCTGGACCGCACCGGGGTGGCCCTGCTGGGGGCGATCGCCCTCATCGCGGGCGGCTTCTTGAGCCTTGACCAGGCCGCACGGTCCATCGACCTCTCGACCATCACCCTGCTCTTTGCCTTCATGGTGATCTCGGCGCAACTCAGGCTGGGAGGGTTCTACACCCGGACCGCCGAGGCGGTGACCTCGCTCAGAGCTTCGCCCGGAATGCTCCTCGCTGCGGTCATCCTGCTCACCGGCGTGCTCTCGGCCGTGTTCATGAACGACATCGTATGCCTCGCCCTGCCGCCGGTGGTCATCCAGGCGTGCCGGCGCCGCGGGCTCCACCCGGTGCCCTTTCTCCTCGCCGTTGCCTGTGCGGCGAATGTCGGCTCGGCAGCCACCCTGATCGGGAATCCGCAGAACATCCTCATCGGTCAGAGCCTGGGACTCTCCTTCTCCGGCTACCTGCTCATGGCGGCGGCCCCGTCGGTACTGGGCCTGCTGGCAACCTGGGTGATCATCGCCGCACGGTACCGCCGCAGGTGGAAGAACGGTGACGAACCTGCCGGAGGCCTTCCCGCGGACACCCCTGCATGGAACCCCTGGCAGTCCTCGAAGGCCCTCTTCATCACGGGTGTGCTGGTGGTGGTTTTCCTTTTCACCAACCTTCCCCGGGACATCACCGCCCTCGGCGCGGCAGGGCTCCTGCTCATGAGCCGCAGGATGCACTCACGCTCCATGCTCGGCCTAGTGGACTGGCAGCTCCTGGTGCTCTTCTGCGGGCTGTTCATCGTCAACCACGCCCTGGCCCTGACGCATGTGCCCGATCTCGTTGTCACGCGGCTTACCGGCCTCGGGGTCGACCCCTCGCATCCGGGCTGGCTCTTTGTCCTCACCGCCCTGCTGAGCGACGCGGTCTCCAACGTGCCCGCCGTGATGCTGCTCCTGCCGGTCGCCCATCATCCCCTGGCCGGGCCGATCCTTGCGCTCAGCAGCACCTTTGCGGGCAACCTGCTCATCGTGGGCAGCATCGCGAATATCATCGTGGTGGAATCCGCCGCCGCCCACGGCATCCGCATCGGCTGGCGCGAGCATGCACCGACCGGCATCGCAGTGACCGCCGTCACCCTCGCCCTCGCCGCACTCACCCTGTGGATCTGGCCTCTCGGGTAAAACTCCGGGTTGGGATCCGGGCTATAGCCCCCTGCAGGGATATTCTTCTTGACATTGCAGTCGAATATGCTAGGGTTTCTGAACTAAAGAAGAATATTGTTCATGAAATCAGGTAAGACTTGTCGATACACACAGAGCAACCCCAACCAAGGAGTCTGAATGCAATTCACCGAATTACCGCTTGACGAACGGATTCTGCGCGGAGTCCAAGACGCTGGCTTCACCGAGTGCACACCGGTGCAGGAAGCCACGTTCAGGCACAGCCTCTCCGGCGCCGACATCTGCGCCCAGTCGCAGACCGGCACCGGCAAGACCGCGGCTTTCCTCATCACCATTTTCCAACGCCTTCCCCTTCTCAGAGACAGGAAGGCGCTCATCATCGTCCCCACACGCGAGCTCGCCACCCAGGTGGAAGCAGAGGCCCATCTCCTGGGTTCCCACCTGGACTACAAGATTGCCTGCATCTACGGCGGCGTGGGCTACAAGAACCAGGAGCGCCAGCTCAAGGAAGGCGCCGGCATCATCGTGGGCACCCCGGGCAGGCTGCTCGACTTCCACCAGTCCCGCAAGCTCAACTTCCGCGACGTGGGAATCGTGGTGATCGACGAGGCGGACCGCCTCTTCGACATGGGTTTCATCCCGGACCTGAAGAAGATGCTCAGGGCCATGCCCCCGGCCGAGAAACGGCAGACCATGCTCTTCAGCGCCACCTTGAGCTTCCTGGTCAAGGAACTGGCCTGGCGGTTCATGAACGACCCGGTGGAAATCGAGATCTCCCCAGAGCGGCTCACCGTGGACACGGTCACCCAGGAGCTCTATCACGTAAGCAACGAGGAGAAACTACCGCTGCTCCTGGGCCTGCTCGCCCGTGAAAACCCGAAGAACTGCCTGATCTTCACCAACATGAAGCAGACGACCGAGGACCTCGCGCGCCGGCTCAGGAAGAACGGCATCAGCTGTGACTACATCAACGGCGACCTGCCCCAGAAGGAGCGGCTCAAGGTCATCGAGGGGCTCAAGTCCGGCCGCATCCGCATCCTGGTGGCCACCAACGTGGCATCCCGGGGGCTGCACGTGGATGACCTCGACCTGGTGATCAACTACGATCTTCCCGAAGACTGCGAGGACTACGTGCACCGGATCGGCCGCACCGCCCGGGCGGGCAGGCAGGGCAAGGCGATCTCGATTGCCTGTGAACGCTACGTGTACTCGCTCGAGTCCATCGAGAAGTACCTTGGATCGAAGATCCCGGTGGTCTGGCCGGAAGAGAGCCTCTTCGTAAAGGACGAGAGCACGACGCAGATTCGTCGCGGCGTCAACCGCCGCAGGAAGTTCCGCCCCAGGGACCGGAAGGCCGCCCATGCGGCCCGCTGAAGTCCCGCCCCGTTCCTCTCAACTTTTCGCCCCGATCGCGCGATAACGGGAAAAGAGAACCAGGGGCCGAGAAGCACCTGGGCACCTTACAGTCATTTTCGGTCCCGGGAGGAACGGGTATCCATGGACATGTACTTACCTGATTTCTGGAATGTCATCATCCTATCCCTCTTCTGCGGGGGCCTCGTGGGCCTGGAGCGGCAGATCAGGGGCAAGCCCTCGGGGATACGCACGAGCATCTTCATCTGCCTGGGAACCAGCCTGTTCATCACTCTCGGCACGGCCCATACAGGCGCCTGCACGGACTCGACCCGGGTTCTGGGACAGGTGGTTACGGGCATCGGTTTCCTAGGCGCCGGCGTGATCTTGAGCAGGGGAGATAACGTATTGGGTGTCACCTCCGCGTCCGTGATCTGGCTGCTGGCAGCCATCGGTTCCCTCATCGGGTTCCACGAGTATCTGGAGGCTCTGACCGTTTCGATCCTGGCCGTGCTCTTCCTGATCGGCATCGGTGTTCTGGAACGCAGAATCCCCGGTCTGCGCAAGGGCGTCCATGCATTCTCCCTGAACCACCGCCCGCCGGAGGATTGACCCAACGGTCGACAGCCTGTCGGCCGGCATCGGAGAGCGGCTGCCTTCTACCTGGAGGCTTTCACCGGATTCGAAAGCCCTGTTCCATCCGCGGCTTCCCCCGCGCGGCCGGGCTCCTGCACTTCTTACTGCCGGAGCACCAGGAGATGCGAGATTCCCCAGATGCTCCTGTCGATGAAGTAGTCGTCCAGACACCCGAGCATCATGCCAGAGGGCGGAGAAGACCCGTCCAGGGAATCGATGAGCACCATGGAGGCTCCCTGTGGGGTAAAAAATATCTCGCGTGCCGAGAACAGGCAGCGATAGCCGTCACAGGATGCGAACAGGAAGAAATCGTCCGGAGAGATGTCCGGAACGTTCTTCTCGAGAAACGACCGGAGAGAGAATCCCTCGACCGTTGAGATGCCCTTGAATCCCTTACCGTGGCCCACCCGCACCCAGGTGCGCTCCGGGGACCTCGCCACGCCGTCGAATCCTGCGGGGCGGGTACCACGGCCGTCCATGATCATGATGGACTCGGGCCTGCAGTCGAAATCCTTCCTCCGCTCGGGAAGCAGTCCCTCCTCGACCTCCGGCACACTCAGGACGATCGATCTCACCCTGTCGAGGTATCTCGAGGTGTCGGGATCCCTGGGCGAGATGAGCCGCAGGCCCTCAATCGGGCCCTTGCGCTTGTTGAAGGTGTAATTCTCCGAGTCCGAGGTGGGGGAAAGCTCCCTGGCATGGAAGGCAAGCGTCACCGGCAGGCAGTCGTCCACCATGAGGAGCTCACCGTAGCTGAACACCGCCTTGTCCCCGCTCTCCGAGACAACGGTCACGAGAAAGTCCGTGGGAAAGTTCCTGGCCGAGCCCTCGGGGAACCAGGGGGCGACCCCCTCCAGGATATTGAACACCGGGATGCCCACGTAGATGTACGCGCCCAGGAATTCGCCTTCGGGTGAGAGCTCGATGGTGCGGATCCTCGTGGTTGCAAAGGCCCGCAGGCTCGAAGTGGTGAACCGGTAGTCCTTCTTCACCCTTCCCGTGACCTCGAGGCTCACGCCCGAGGGCACCTTCTCGGCCACAGCCAGGGGCGTAGCGCCGGTGACGGTGATGGCGTTGTAGTAATCGTGGTGGGCGGTGCGATAAACCACGAAGACCGCTATTGCGAGAGCTGCCCCATAGATAATCAGATGACGCACCTTCATTTCACGTTTCCCTCCCGGATGAATCGGCAGGCTGACATCATCCCGGCCCGCTTTCTCGTGCTATGGTATGTCACCACTAGCATACATGCCTGATACAGGAAAGGAGTTTTGCCGGAAGTATTTTTTTGAGCTTGTTATTATATATGTTATGTGCTGTATAAAGTTTAGCGCATCCCAATAAGACAGGAAGATACACAACCGATGAATCGCTCACGCTGCCTGCTTGCGCTGGTTCTCATGGTTCCGGCCCTGATGCTTTGCCCGCTCTCTCCAGGATATGCCGTGGATGAGGTTCTTTTCCATGACCGATCCGGGCATAAACACCTGCAGGGAGCCCCGGTGCGGTTCACGGACGCGGCAGGCCGGGAGGTTTCGTTGAGTGCCCCTGCCTTGAGGATCGTAGTGGTGGGTACCGGGCCGTTCATGGTGCTGCACCTGCTCTACATGTTTCCCGAAGCCGTGCCGCGCATCGTGGGCATGGAGGAACGGGCCAAGCTTTCGGCCTTCATCCACCTGGTCGACCCGGACTTCTCATCAAAGACCATCCTGAAGCCCAATCCCGGGCCCGAGCAGATCGCCGCGATCAGGCCCGACGTGGTGCTCATGAAGGGATCCGCGGTGAACCAGACCTGCACCTCGCTCGAGCGCCTGGGCATCAAGGTTGCGTACATCGGCATGGAGAACCCGGAGCAGTTCTTCACCGACCTCGACAACCTCGGGCTCATGCTCGGTAACACGCCCAGGGCCGAGGAGATCAAGGCATACTACCGGTCCCGGCTCGAGCTGGTCGACACCAGGCTCGAGGGCATCCCCGAGCGGGACAAGCCGCGGCTGCTCGTGGTCGGGTTCACAGAGCGGGGCGGCGCCCATGCGATCCAGGTGCCGGCCGCCTCCTGGATGCAGACCCTCCAGGCCTGGCGGGCCGGGACGGTGCCGGTGTGGGTCAACTCCGTGACCAGGGCCTCCGATAGTTGGAACATCGTGAACTTCGAGCAGGTCGCGGCATGGAACCCGGACATCATCTCGGTAATCGTTCCGCACAGCATCAGGCCGGAGGAGCTCATGGCCCGGCTTGCCCGGGATCCCCAGTGGAGGCTGCTCAAGGCCGTGAGGGCCGACCGACTCTACCCGTTCCCCTCGGACCTCTACGGCTGGGACTCCCCGGAGCCCCGGTGGATCCTGGGCCTGCTCTGGACCGCAAGAACCGCTCATCCCGGGCGATTTGCGGATATCGACATGAGAGATGAGACCGTCACATACTTCCGAAAGCTCTACGGCATGGAGACCTCCCTGATCGAGGAGCGGATCCTCTCCGAATGCCCGGCCATCAACGGAGAAGAGTTCAATGTCCGCGATCGATGAGAGCAGGCCGCGCACCAGGCTCGCCCTGGTCGCGGCCCTCATAACCGCGTCCGTGGCGGGTTCTTTCCTGCTGGGACGCTACCCGTCCCTCAGCTTCACCAACCCCTTTGACCTGACGGCTGATCCCATGCTGCTGAACATCCTGGTAAACCTCCGGCTGCCCCGAGTGCTGAGCGCCTTCCTGGTCGGGATGGTGCTGGGGGCATCGGGCATGGTCTTCCAGATGATCTTTCGCAATCCCCTGGTCGACTCGGGTTTTCTCGGTGTCTCCTCGGGCGCGGCGTTCGGTGCCTCCCTGGCCATCGTGGCGCTGGGCGGCTCCGCGCTCGCCGTCCAGAGCGCCGCTGCAGTGTTCGCGTGCCTGGGCCTGGCATCGAGCTACGCCCTGGCCAAGAGGATACGGTTCGGGGGCTGGGTGCTCCGCCTCGTGCTCGCGGGCATCGCCATGTCGGCCCTGTACTCCTCGGGCACCGGGGTACTCAAGTACCTGGCCGACCCTCTGAAGCAACTCCCGGACATCACCTTCTGGATGCTGGGGGGACTCTGGGGGATTTCCTGGATGGACCTGCTGCACCTGTTGCCGGTCGCCCTGCCCTGCCTGCTCGTCATCTACCTCATGCGTTGGAGGCTCAACCTCCTGTCCATGAG
>JBASVF010000345.1:0-5392 GCA_049275795.1 Desulfomonilia bacterium | reverse complement strand
AATGGGGCATTAACGGTTATTTCGGCAATCATCGAAGGTCCCATCGCTTGGAATTAATATCTTTCAACCATGCTTTTTTGTTGTTGTTTTTATTGGTGCGAGAGAAGGGACTCGAACCCCCACGGATTGCTCCACTGGATCCTAAGTCCAGCGCGTCTGCCAATTCCGCCACTCTCGCCTGCGTAAACTATGGAAAGGATGGGGGCCCTTGTCAAGAACATTCACGGGGCAGCCCCGGGTGAGCGCCCGGTGCGGTGGATTCCTCAGGGGCCGGGTTCTGCATGGGTTCGGGGACAGCCCCTGAGCCGGGGTCATGGGCCCGGCGAGATCATCCCGGAACCGCTCTCAGGCCCAGGTGATGAGCCCGGTGTCCACCGGGCAGACGAGGTTCTGGTGGCTTGGCATGACCCGCACCGTGTACCCCACCCTGCCCGTGTCTTCGAAGAGGACGCGCGTCTGGAAGAGGTGCTCACCCTGTCCCTTGTCGCCCGCGTGCTCCATGAAGGCGGTGCTGACATCGAACAGGTTGCCCGAGTCGTCGATGCTGCCGTGGCACACTTGGACGCTCACATCGGAGGGTTTGAGCGTCCCCAGGTGAACCAGGGCCTTGATGAGCACCTCGCTTTGCACCTCCACCTCGTCGCCGCCCGAGTGGCTGATGTCGCTGATGCGCACCTGTTGCCAGGCGTTGGAGACCCTTTTGAGCCATGAGGCCAGATCCCGGGCGTTCCTGCAGCCATTATCGCTTAAGCTCCTGGACCTGAGCGCGGCCGACATGTAGCACCGGTCGGTGTACTCCTGCACCATGCGGTTGGAGTTGAACTGTGGGCATAGGGTCCTCATGGAGCGCTTCATCATCGCGATCCAGCCCCGGGGCAGGCCGTCGAGGCCCCGGTCGTAGAACAGCGGGATGATCTCCCGCTCCAGGAGATCGTAGATGAGCTTGCTCTCTACCTCGTCCTGGTACTGGAAATCCTCGTAGACCTCGCCGTTGCCGATGGACCAGCCGAGCTCCGGGTCATAGCCCTCGACCCACCAGCCGTCCTGGATGCTCAGGTTCAGCGCACCGTTGGCCGTGGCCTTCATCCCCGAGGTGCCGCAAGCCTCCAGGGGCCTCCGGGGGTTGTTCAGCCAGATGTCCACGCCCTCGACCAGGTAGCGGCCGATGTTCATGTTGTAGTCCTCGAGAAAGACGATCCGGTCCCGGAAAGGATCTTCCCGGGCGATGTGCGTGATGCGCTGGATGATGGCCTTGCCCTCGTGATCCCTTGGGTGGGCCTTGCCCGAGATGATGACCTGCACCGGGTACTGCGTGTTCGAAATGATCCTCCTGAGCCGTTCGAGGTCGTGGAACAGCAGGAGCCCCCGCTTGTAGGTGGCGAACCGCTTGGCGAAGCCGATAGTCAGGGCGTGAGGGTGCAGGGCCTCCATGGCTCGCTTGGTGTCCGCCGGCTTGCCCCCCCGGTTCCTGATCTGCCTGGCTAGCCTCTTGCGGGAAAAGGCCACCAGCCGCTCGCGCCTGCGCTGGTGGGTGGACCAGAGCTCGCCGTCCGGGATGTCGTCGATGCGCTCCCACACCTTCTGGTTATCCGGGTCCTCCTTCCACTTGGGGCCCAGGTACCGCTCGAAGAGATCGGCCATGTCCGAGGAGATCCACGAGGGGATGTGGATGCCGTTGGTGATCGACGAGATGGGTATGTCGTTGATGGTGGCCCCCGGCCAGATGTTCTTCCACATGTCCCGCGAGACCTTGCCGTGGAGCTTGCTCACGCCGTTGCGGAAGGCCGAGTTCTTCAGGGCGAATACCGTTGCCCCGAAGCTCTCCTTCTCGTCGAAGGGGTTCGTGCGACCCAGGGCGAGAAAGTCCAGCCACCCGATGCCCAGGCTCTCCACGTATCCCTTGAGGTACTTCTCCACCAGCCCGACCTCGAACACGTCGTTGCCCGCGGGCACGGGCGTGTGTGTAGTGAAGACCAGCGAGGTCCTCACCATCTCGCGGGCGGCGGCATAATCCAGGCCGTGCGCCTTCATGAGAATCCGCATGCGTTCGAGCCCGACCAAAAACGAGTGGCCCTCGTTCATGTGGTATACCGTGGGGTCGATGCCCAGCGCCTCGAGGGCGCGCTCCCCGCCCATGCCCAGGAGGATCTCCTGGCGGAGGCGGTCCTCCATGTTCCCGGCGTAGAGCCCGCCAGTGATGTTGCGCTCGTCCGGGTGGTTCTCCTCGAGATTGGTATCGAGCAGGTAGAGCGGGATCCTGCCGACCTGGCATCTCCAGATCTGGGCGAAGCACTCCCTGCCCTTCATGTCCACGGATATCTTCAGCGGCTGGCCGTCCTTGTCGCGCTCCAGGACGAGCACCATGTGATAGAAGTCGTTGTCGGTCGATTCTTCCTGCTGCCAGCCGTCGAGGCTCAGGTACTGGGTGAAGTAGCCATGCCGGTACAGGAGGCCCACCCCGCACAGAGGCAGCCTGAGGTCGCTGGCGCTCTTGAGGTGGTCGCCCGCCAGGATGCCCAGTCCGCCCGAGTAGATGGGCAGGCTCTCGGTGATGCCAAACTCCATGGAGAAGTAGGCGATGGTGAAGTCCACGGGCTGAGCCAGGAGAAAGGAGTACACGCCCTTCTCGGACATGTAGTCCTCGAACTCGGAGGCCGTCCTTCTCATCTGGGACAGAAACCCGTCGTCCTCCAGGAGCTCCATGATCCTGCCCTGCGAGATGTGCGAGAGCATGTCGACAGGATTGTGACCGGTCTCCTCCCAGAGGTCACGGTCCATGTGCCGGAACAGCCGCTGACCCTGCTGGTTCCAGCTGAACCATGCGTTGTACGCGAGGGAGACGATCGGGTTGAGCATCTCGGGAAGGGCCGGCACGACCCGAAAAGACTTAATCCTCATGAAACCTCCATTTCGCGAGGTGGATAAACCCCCTTCATGCCTGGGAACCTGACGGTCATGCACGCGGCCCGCTACTGGATACTGCGGGTGCATGCATCTGTAGATAAGTATATCAAGTGTTTCCCATTACAACAGTTTCTCGATCATTTCCGCGGCAGTGGCCCGGGAGGGGAGACCAGCCCCCAGGGGAGTGCTCATCTTCCCGGCCGGGTTACCGCCATGGTCTCGTCGATGCATTCGTACCCGGGGCTCCGGCCGGACCGCAGCCATACCCGTGCGAGAGCGTGATCGCCCCGGCCGCCTCAGAGCCCTTCCTTCAGGATCTTCTTTGCCCGCGCCGCTGCATCGGTGGACGGGTGGTCCTTCAGGAGCTGCTGCAGGATGATGCCGCCCGTTTCCTTGTCTCCCATTTTATAGAAGGCCATGCCCTGCTTCAGGAGGCACTCGGGCACCTTCCCGCTCTTGGAGAATTTCTTGGCGACCAGGTCGTACTTGAGAACCGCGTCCTCGAACTTGCCCTGCGCGTAGAGGGTCTCGCCGATCCAGAAGTGGGCGTCGCCCCTGAGCGCCGGGTCGGGGTTCGAGGAGAGAAAGGCGTTGAGGTCGTTCAAGGCCTCGGGGTACCTGCCGGCCCTGAACTTCTCCACGCCTGTATCGAGAAGGGAGGCAGGCGGAGCGGCCTGCACGTCGAGCAGGGACCTGAGGTCCTCCACCTCCTTCTCGAGCGCGCTCAGCCGGGCATCGCCGGCCCGGCCGGCGCCGGATGCATTCCTCAGCTCCTCGATGCTTCCCTGCAGGGCAAACATCTGCTCCTGGAGCTCGTTGAGGCGGGCCTGGAGCTCAGCCTGCCGGCCCAGGCCCTGTTCCACGAGACGATCCTTCTCGGCAACCTTGCCTTCCGCCTTGGCCAGGCGCGTCTTGACGGCATCGACCTCCCACTTCAGGGCATTGAGGTCCTGCTGGGACGCGCACCCGGCCAGCAGCAGCAAAGCGAGAATAAGGAGCGCGGATCTTCTCATGGCTCGTTACCCCTGTATGGAGATCAGTTTCCCAGGATGCGGAACTCGGCCCTGCGGTTCTTGGCCCACGCGGCCTCGCCGCTTCCCGGCTCCAGGGGCCTCTCTTCGCCGTAGCTGACGATCGAGATCCTCTCGGGGTTGATGCCGAGGAAGACGAGATAGTCCTGGGCTGATTTCGCCCTGCGCTCGCCCAGTGCCAGGTTGTACTCGCGGGTGCCCCGTTCGTCGCAGTGCCCTTCGATGCGCACATTCAGGTTCGGGTGCTCGTTGAGGAAGCTGGCCTTCTCGGCAAGGACTCTCCTGGCATCGGCGGAAAGGCTGTACTTGTCGAAGTCGAAGAAGATCATGTTCTGCTCGAACTTCGCCATCTCTTCCTCCAGGGCCAGGGGAACCTCGGAAACGTCACCCTCGGTCTCCGGCATGTCGAAATCCATGTCCGGGGCCTCGGTTACGGGCTTCTCCTGCGCGGGCGGGGTGGTCTCCTCTACCTGCCCGATTCCTTTCTTTGCACAGCCTGTAACAAAGAATATCAGTGCCAGTATCGCGATCAGCCCAACCAGTCTTTCTCCGTTCCTCATTTCATCCTCCTTGGTAATTCCTGTCTTTCCACCGAGGAAATCATCACCCGGGGACTCCTCCACATCGATCCTAAATTACCTTAAACCGGGACCAGGTCAAGCGGAAAATATCCGGCTCCGGCCGGTCCTTTCCCCGGTGTGCCGTACCGTCATTCCAGAAGGGGAGACCAGCTCGGCTCCGAGAAACCGCCCGTCTCGGTGACCCTCACGACCGCGGTGCCCATGAGATCGGTCACATAGATGTTGCCGTCGGCGGAGGCAAAGGCTACGAGCCTCCCGTCAGGCGAGAAGGTGGGGGATTCGTCACCCTTGCCGGTGCCGTTGAGCATCGTCATCCTCGTGCCGTCCGGCCTGATGAGCGCGATATGAAACTTGTGGTCCTGGGCCAGGTGGATGAACGCGATGAGGTCCCCCCGGGGCGAGAACACGGGCTCGGAGTTGTAGGTGCCCGTGAAGGTGATCCGCTCCACCTTCTTCGTGGCCAGGTCCATGAGGTAGATCTGCGGGGTGCCTGCGCGGGACGAGCAGAACACCATCTTCTTCCCGTCCGGGGAGATGGAGGGAGAGGTGTCCGTGGCCGTAATATTCGTGAGCCGCTGGGGCGTTCCCCCGCTTAAGGGCAGGAGATAGATCTCCGGGTCTCCGTCTTTCGATATGGTGCAGGCGATCCGCGTACCCGTGGGGTCGAAGCACGGGGTGGTGTTGAGGCCCTTGTTCAGGGAAAAGGGCGTCACCTGATACGTGGCGAGGTCGAGCAGATAGATGTCGGGGTTGTTTCTCCAGTAGGAGACAAAGGCGATCTTCTTGCCGTCAGGAGACCAGGCCGGGTTCAGCACAAGATCGCCGCCGCCCTTGATGGGGGCCCCGCCGGTTCCGTCGCACCACTGGAGATAGAGC
>JBASVF010000344.1:0-2873 GCA_049275795.1 Desulfomonilia bacterium | reverse complement strand
ACTTGCATGTGTTAGGCACGCCGCCAGCGTTCATTCTGAGCCGGGATCAAACTCTTGTGTTTAATCTCGTCTATACGCTGTATACGCGTATGTTTTACCTTACGTTACGCCTTCCACTATTCAGTTTACAAAGATCTATCACTTCTCCGTGCTAGAGTTGTTCCTTATGCACGCCTGTTGATTCTGTGTCAACTATTATCTGTTTCAAAGAGCTTTCGTGCTTTTTGATGCTGGAAATGTGTCTTATGCACCCTCACCGGTTGTCTGTCAACAACTTTCTGCTGGAGGGCTAGCTTTAAGCGGCACCACTTCCAGAAACGACTCTTATGCACTCCTGTACACGTTCTGTCAACTGTCTAATTTCTAAAAAGAGCTTTTACTCAACGCGGTTTGCTTTCTATTAAAGAACAGCTGCGTTGTCAAGGGGATGTTCGATTTTTTCGTCCCCCGTGCCGTTAAGGCCTGCCCTTTCTATGCCAAATCAAGTTCCGTGTCAAGGGATAACTTTCAAAATATTTTCTTTCCAAAGAGCCGTGTCCTTGAAGGCGCGATGCCTCCCGAAAACGTATGGGAAAAGGTCTCCGTACTCAACTCAACCAGCAATCTGGAAAAGGCCGCTTACCTGCCTCCCCCGGCATCGCATCGCACGATTTTCCAAAGAGCACAATTTTAGATGATCGGGAAAGTAAAAGGATTCACCTGTTCATCCCTGATCGAAGCGGGGCATCCGAACGCCCTGCAGGGCACCTCACTGTCCGGTAGTCTTGAAAGAGCTGGCAGCCGGCCAGCCCCGTGACTCAACAGGGCCCACGCCGACCCGGCTTTTGCCGTATCGGCATCCTGCCGCAGGTGCTGAAGACCCCACACGGCATCCGCCTGCTGCCGCCCAGGAGGGTGAATCACCGTGCGCCTGTGCATCACCGCAGGGTGATTCGTGCGAACCTCCGCTTTCCAACCTTTATTACATAGGTCCCCGGGGAGAGAATCTGCTCGCTGTCCGAGACCTTCTCATCGTCGATGCTCACCGCCCCCTGGGCGACGAGGCGTTTCGCCTCCGAGGTGCTCTTCACCAGCGACGCCTCCTTGAGCACGGTGCAGATCCACGGCCTGTCGAGGTCCAAGGCGACCTCGGGCAAATCGGTGGGCAGGGATCTCTCCTTGAACACCCGGGTGAAGGACTCCCGGGCGAGCTTGCCCTCGTCCTTACCGTGGTAACGACCCACGATCTCTTCCGCCAGGTCCATCTTGGCGTCCATGGGATGGAGAGCCCCTCCGGCAACCCTCTCCTTGAGATCCCGTATCTCGTCCAGGGACCGGGAGCTCAGCAGCTCGTAGTACTTCCACATGAGCTCGTCGGATATGGACATGACCTTGCCGAACATCTCCGAAGGCGCATCGTCCACCCCGATGTAGTTATTGTACGACTTGCTCATCTTCTGGATACCATCGGTCCCTTCCAGGAGCGGCAGGGTCATCACCACCTGCTGCTCCTGGCCGTAGGCCTTCTGGACGTCCCTGCCCATGAGCAGGTTGAAGATCTGGTCGGTTCCGCCCAGCTCTACGTCCGCCCGGAGGGCGACCGAGTCATAGCCCTGGATGAAGGGGTAGAGGAACTCGTGGATGCTGATGGGGTGCTGCTGCTGGAACCTCTTCTTGAAGTCGTCACGCTCGAGCATCCTGGCCACGGTCTGCACCGAGGCCAGCTTGATGAAATCGGAGACCACCATGTTGTCCATCCACTGGGAGTTGTAGGCCATAATGGTCCGCGACGGGTCGAGAATCTTCTTGACCTGGTCCTGGTAGGTCTTGGCATTCTCCAGCACCTCCTGCCTGGTCAGGGGGGGTCTCGTCGCGCTCCTGCCGCTGGGATCGCCGATCATGCCGGTGAAGTCACCGATGAGACAGATGACCTCGTGGCCCGCGTCCTGAAACTGGCGCATTTTCTGGAGCACCACCGTGTGCCCCAGGTGGATGTCCGGCGCCGTGGGGTCGAAACCCACCTTGACCCTCAGCGGCCTGCCCTTCCTGAGCTTGGCGATGAGCTCCTCCTCGGATACGATCTCTACGATGCCCCGCTTGAGTTCTCTGAGCTGTTCATGAAAGTCCATTGCGCACCCTCTCCTACTTGGCGTACCGCACGGCACGGGTCTCCCGGATGACCACCACGCGGATCTGTCCCGGGTACGTGAGTTTCTCCTCGATTTTCTTGGTGAGGTCCTTGGCCAGCATGTCGGCTGCCTCGTCATTGACCTTATCCACATCGACCATGACGCGCACCTCCCTTCCGGCCTGCACGGCGAACGCCTTTGAAACCCCATCGAAGGAGCATGCGATGCTCTCGAGATCCGAGAGGCGCTTGACATAATTTTCCAGCATCTCCCGCCTGGCGCCCGGCCTCGCCGCAGAGAGCGAATCAGCCGCCTGGACCAGGAAGCCGTAGACCGAATTGACCGGGGTCTCGTTGTGATGCGAGGCTATGGCATCCACCACCTTGGGCGACTCGCCGTAGCGCTTGGCGATCTCTGCACCGATGACGGCGTGCGACCCTTCCACCTCGTGATCCATGGCCTTGCCGATGTCGTGCAGCAGGCCGATCCTCTTGGCGATCTTCTGGTTCACGCCGAGCTCGGCCGCGATGATCCCGCAGAGGTGGGCCACCTCGAGGGAGTGCTGGTAGACGTTCTGGGAGAAGCTGGTCCGGTACTTGAGCTTGCCCACCAGCTTGATGAGCTCTGGGCTGATCCCGTGGACGCCCACGTCGAAGGTCGCCTGCTGACCGGACTCCCAGATGCTCTCGTTGAGCTCCTTGGTGACCTTTTCCACCACCTCCTCGATGCGCGAGGGGTGAATCCTGCCGTCGATGACCAGGGTCT
>JBASVF010000343.1:0-2304 GCA_049275795.1 Desulfomonilia bacterium | reverse complement strand
GGATCGAGATGGAGATCTGCTTCTGCGTGGCGATGCCCTTGGACCTCTTCAGCGGGTCGATGAGCTCGGTGACGATGGAGGCGTAGTCGCCGGTGAGCACATCGTCGTACCTGGATCCCTTGGACCGGTCCTCGGGTATGGCGAGCATGGCCTGGGCCGCCGGGTTGATCATGGTGATGCAGTCGTCCCAGCCGATGGTGATGACGCCTGTGGATATGTTGTTGAGCACGGTCTCGATGTAGCGGTTGCGCGAAGTGAGCTCATTGTAGGCGTTCTCCAAACGCCTGCGAGACTCCGTGAGGTCATCCACCATGGTGTTGAAATCCTGCACGAGGAGCCCCAGCTCGTCGTTGGACTGCACATCGATCGAAAAGCTCAGGTCGCCCCGGGAGATCCGCTGGGTGCCTTCCACGAGCTTCTCGATCGGGTTCATGAGCTCCTTGGAGATGTTCATGCCGAACCACACCGCCGAGAAGATCACCAGCAGGGTGATGGAGGTGAGGATGATGAGGTAGTTGGTCTTGATGGGCCCCTTGAGCTGGAGGCTGTGGATGTAGTCGGTGAACGTGGCACGGATCATGCCCATCCTGCCCGATATGCTCTCCGGGATGTAGTAGTCCGCCACGAGCACCCCCACCACGTCCTTGGGGTTGAACGACGACCGGATGGGCACCACGCCCTCTATGACGTCCGCATCCCCTGTGCGCACCACCACGGACATGGTCTTGCCCTCCATGGCGGCCTTGACCAGCCTCGACTCGGGCGAGGGCAGCTGGGCAGCGCCGATGTCCGGGGAGACCATCTTCACCAGCTCCTCGCCCTGGGAGGAAAAGATCTCCACGGCCGAGAGCTTGAACAGCACCATCTTCTCCTGGAGGAGGCTCTTGAGGATTTCGAGGTTCTCCTCCTTGAGCAGCCTCCTCTCCGTGATTTCCTCGGAGATGGAGCTCGCATAGTGGATGGCGTCGGCCGAGGCCTCCTTGTAGTAGATGTTCGCCACGTTCGCCGACTCCTCGATCGCGGCTTCCACCTCGCTGGAGAGCCAGCCCTCCATGCTCTTGTCGAGGAAGATGATGCTGGTGATGAACAGGACCGTGGTGGGGATGATGGTGAGTGTCACGAACGCGGCCACGAGCTTGGTCCTGAGCTTCGTGCCCAGGATGCCCCGCTTCCTCTCCAGGAGAAGCTTGGCCAGGTTGCGCGTCACCAGGAAGATGACCAGGACCAGGAGTACCACGTTGAGGCTGATGAGACCGAATACGACGAGGTTGCGGAAGGAGGACAGGGCCTGGATGCTGCGGATGTTGGCCTGGGCGATGCTCAGGAAGGCGATCACCAGGAGGATCAGGATGATGTAGATGATCTCCCTGGTCCTCTTGCTCATGGCAGGGACTCTCCGGCCCTTGCGCGGTGCCTCATGAGGATCTCCCGGGCCAGGGCCACGTGGAGCCGGTGGCTCGCCCGGTGCGCCCTGACCCGGGCGGCGACCGGCGAGCCCAGCAGCCAGAGGTCGCCCAGGAGGTCGAGCACCTTGTGGCGGATGAACTCGTCCGGGAATCTCAACCCCTCCGGGTTGAGCACCTTCTCACCGTCGACCACCACGGCGTTGTCCAGGCTCCCTCCCAGGGCGAGCCCGGCCGAGCGCATCATCTCTACATCCTTGAGCATGCCGAAGGTCCTGGCGGGGGCGATCAGATCCCCGTAGCCCTCGCCGTCGAAGACGAACCGCTGCGCGCCGATGGCCCGGGAGGGAAAGTCGATCTCGTAGGTGATGCTTAAAGGACCGGGAAGGGCCTCTATCCACGAGCCTCCCTCACCCGCGGTGATGGGTTCTCTCACCTCGATGACTTCCAGATCGCCGGGAAGGATCTCCCGGCCAGCCTTCCTCAGGAGGTCGAACAGGGGCAGGGCCGAGCCGTCACAGACCGGCACCTCGGCGCCCGAAACCTCGATCTCGCAGTCCGTGATTCCCAGCCCGCAGAAGGCAGACATG
Organism: Desulfomonilia bacterium; assembly: GCA_049275795.1. Lineage (GTDB taxonomy): Bacteria > Desulfobacterota > Desulfomonilia > UBA1062 > UBA1062 > Phosphitivorax. Next base: position 311 of record JBASVF010000343.1, on the reverse strand, counting down.
AGGTGCTCCACCGTGGAGACCGTCACCCCGCCGATACCCAGGGTGGTGTTGAGCCGGGTGTCCACCACGTTCTCCGGCCTCGCCGGGATCCTCACACCATCCCGGACGAACGCGATCCCCTCGCGCCCGGGGCGGACGCACATCCGGATCCGGTCCCCGCTGTGCAGGCCGATCCCTTCCATGTGCAGCTCCCGCGCAATGGTTTGCCTGTGCATATCGGTCATTAGATTATGGAACAACAGGGTATTAGTCAAATGATAAAAGCCCACCATTCTTTGGTTTGACACCTATCTCGAAAAGCTCTATATGGT
>JBASVF010000342.1:0-5420 GCA_049275795.1 Desulfomonilia bacterium | reverse complement strand
TTTCCGCCCTGCGTGATGTTCGGGCTGGGCGGGATATTCGCCGAGGCTTACCGCGACTTTGCAATCCGCCTGTCACCCTTGAGCATGGACGACGCGCTCGAGCTCGTGGGCTCGCTTCGCACCGGAGCGCTCCTGGGCGCGTACCGGAACATGGAGGAGGTAAACCGCGAGGCCCTGGCAGAGATCCTCGTGCGTCTGGGGGACCTCGCCCTTGACTTCCCGCAGGTGGACGAGATAGATTTGAATCCGATCATTATCGTCAACGGGCTGCCTGTAGTAGCGGACGCCCTGATTCTCACACGAGAGGAGAACACATGAGCACCAAGAAGATCGAAGAGATGATCAGGACCTACCCTGAGAAGGACAGGCTTCCCTGTGCGGTTGCGCACTACATCGCTGCCTCGCTCCATGTCTCGCCCGAAGAGGTCGGCGACGTCGCCACGGCCATGAAGGTGAAGCTCTGCCTGTGCCAACTCGGGCTGTTCGGCTATGGCCGCAAGGGCATGTCGAGCTACAAGATCCTGGGCAGGCCGGTTGAGATCGCACAGGAAATCGTGGACAGGATCAGAGACACTGCCAGAGACGGGGTGATCCCCTGCAAGGAGCTCTGGAGGATCGCGGACGAAACCGGCATTTTCCGCCCCGAGGCGGGCAACGCTGCGGATTCGCTGGGGCTCAAGATCATTCCCTGCCAGCTTGGAGCGTTCAAGGGAAAGTAGCCCTATTGCCGCGAGCGGGCATAATTGAACATATCAACCGAAGCTTCCGCCGGTTCCGCGGGAATGCTCTGCACCCAGGGGCCGAGTGGCGGAACGAATCTCCCATCCGGCGGGTGGCCGGTGTGTCTGTAAAAAACAGCCGGGCGTTCTCTCGACGGCCCCCACGGCACCCTTAAGGGAAAGCACGGCAAACCCGACCGCCCTGTCACGCATTTCCTGCATCCGGCAGGCGGATAAGCCTGTCCTTGACGGGGATGATTTTGTATTGAAACATCTTTTCCGCTTCGCTAGTATGAATTCATTGAGCGCGTATCATGTATTGTGGACCATCTTTTCATGGGGGGTGGCTGATGTCTCTTGAGTTGGTATGGTTGGGACACGCCGGGGTGATGATCCGTTGCCCCTCCGGCACCTTGTACATAGATCCCTGGAAAGTGAGCCCGAAGAGTCCCAAGGCCGATATCATCCTGCTTACGCACGAGCATTACGACCACTACTCGCCCGATGATCTCAGGCTCCTGAAGGGGGAGTCTACCCGGGTGATCGCTCCTGTGCGAACGCCTGAGACAACCGATCTCATGGCGCCCGGAGACCGGCTTTCGATCGGGAATATCGCAGTCGAGGCCGTTGCTGCCTACAACATCTCGAAGGCCTTCCATCCGCGCGGGAACAGCTGGTTGGGCTACGTGGTCGAGGCCTGCGGCAAAAGGATCTACCATGCAGGCGACACGGACCGCGTCCCCGAGATGAGAGGGCTGACAGTCGACGTGGCGCTTCTGCCCGTGGGCGGCACCTATACCATGGATGCACGGGAGGCCGCCATGGCCGCGGGCGACCTGAAGGCCGGCGAGGCGATACCCATCCACTTCGGCGATATCGTGGGCACCAGGAAAGACGCCGAAACCTTTGCCAGGAGTTGCACCGCACCGGTCCGCATACTCGATCCCGGCGAGCCGTATGTCATTGACTGAAACGGTATGGACAATCTCATCGGCCAGGTAAAATCCCTCTTTCACCGGGCCCCCTTTGCCGTATGTGCCTTCGATGCGAGTGGGACGGTCATCTACGTCAACCCCGTGCTCGAGCAGAACCTTGGCCCGGAAGCGGAGTCTCCCATCGGCAGGTCGCTCTACGAGGTGATCCACCGCATCTTCCTGGACGAGATGCTGGAAAAGAACGTCACCAGGCTCATGGAGACGGACAAGCCCTTTTCCATGATCGTGGAGACCCTGAGCTCGCCGGGCATGAGGGCCGCCGGCTTCATCAACGTCATCGGCTACCGGATCGACCCGGCCTACATTCTCATCGGCGACTTCGTCAGCGGCAGCATCATGCGCGAGGGGCGCTACCGCCGGATCATCGAGGACGCACCCGATGCCATCGTGATCATGAATCGTGGGGTGATCAACTTCGCCAACCCTGCCTTCAGCGCCATGACCGGCATGGATGTCGACGAGATCCTGGGCAGAGAGATGCTCGGGTTCGTCGATGCAAAGGACAGGAGGGAGCTCGAGAAGCTCAAGCTCAGCAATGTCCAGGGCTTTTTCAGCCGGTTCAATATCCATACTCCCCGGGGCTCCAGGATCCTAGAGGGCAACTTCCACTTCATCGAGGAGCGTCCGGGAACCACCATCGCCCTTTTGCGCGACGTGACGGACAAGGTGAACCTGGAGGACCGCCTCCTGCGGCAGAACCAGGATCTGGCCGCGCTCAACCTCATCTCGAAGACCCTGTCCTCGTCCATGGACCTCGAGAAGATCCTGCAGAACACCCTTGCCCAGGTGCTCAGGATCATGACTATCGAGACCGGGTGGATCTACCTGCTCGACGAGGAGCGGCAGGTGCTGAGGGTGGCCTACTCGCACGGCATCCCGGACGAGGTGGTGCAGAGCATCCGGGAGCTCAAGCTCGGCGAGGGCATTGCCGGCAGGGTGGCGGTCAAGGGTGAGCCCATCATCATCGAGGATGCATCCGAAGATCCGAGGATCTACTCGCTGGCCTTCAAGAAGCAGGGGATCAAGTCGTTCGCCTCGATTCCGCTCTACTCGCGCACCCGACTGATCGGGGTGATGAACATCGGCTCGTTCGGCAAGCGCATCATCACGCCGGACGACGAGAGGCTGCTCGTGGCCATCGGCGTTCACATGGGTACAGTGATGGAGAACATCCTGCTCTTCCAGCAGATCTCCAAGACGTCCAACGAGCTCAAGGATGCGGTCAACCTGGTGAGGCAGCGCAACGATGAGCTCAGGACCCTGGTCTCGACCGTTTCGCACGATCTCAAGAACCCCATCATCGCCATCAACGGCTTCTGCGAACGCTTTCTCAAGACTGCCCGTCCCAAGCTCGACGAGCGCGAGCTCGAGTACATCGAGGCGATCAAGGAAAGCGGAAGGCGGATGGAAAAGTTCGTCACCGACCTGCTGACGCTGTCCGCCGTGGAGAGCCTGAGGCTCAGGAAAGAGGAGATCGATGTTCGAAAGCTCATCGACGAGATCTCGCTCGAAATGGCTCCCCAGATCGACAGCAAGAACGGGACTATCGTCATCGAGACTCCTCTGCCCACGATCAAGGCAGACCGGGTGAGGCTGACGCAGGTATTTTCCAACCTCATCTCCAATGCCATCAAGTACGCCCACCACGAGCGCGACCTGGTGGTGAGCATCAGGTACCGGCGCAAGGCGGGAATGCACGTGTTTTCCGTGAAGGACAACGGCATGGGTATTCCCAGGAAGCACGCGCAGAAGGTGTTCGACATCTTCTACCGCGGATACGAGACATACGCCGAGGGCACGGGCATCGGCCTTTCCATCGTGAAAAAAGCGGTGAACATCATGGGAGGCGAGGTGCGGCTGCGCTCAGCCCAGGGCAAGGGAAGTGTGTTCTCCTTCTCGCTGCCCATGGATTGAGCGGTAAAAGAGGCGCCGGCGCCCGCGGACCGTGCCGCCATGAGCCCGTATTTCCAGGCGACATTCCTCTTGACACTCTCAGGCGCTGCCTTGTATATATCTCACACCGATTGGGGGCCACTAGCTCAGGGGGAGAGCGCTACCTTCACACGGTAGAAGTCATAGGTTCAAATCCTATGTGGCCCACCAATTTTCATCTTGGTATTACCCATTATTCTTTCACCTACGGCGTTCCCGGATGTTCCCCGCTTTCCCTTCTGCTGCACCACGTTACCGGTCATGAGAGGCCGCTAGGCTTTGGTGCCCATCTTGAAGCCGTGTTTCATGGCCGTGGCAAAAGAGACGTTTTCGATGCGGTCATGCGGCCAGGTGCCCGAGTGCGATGATCCCCTCTCAAGCCAGTCCAGAGGTCCCGCGAGCGTGTATTGCCACCGGCCAGGAGGAAAGGGTTGAACGGCTTCACGGACGCCCGACTCATGTGCGATGTCAAACAGTCGTGGTTAGTGTTGCGCATTCCGGACGGGTGGAGGACCTGATACAGGCACGGGGCAACCCGGGTTATGCGTGGGCCTGGAGGCGGGGCAGGAGAGCCAGGGTTGCCCGGGAAGCGAGCACCATGCTGGTGAAGGAATGGGAGGGGGCTGGGAAGACGATGCGGGCTCAGGCTACCTCGGCTGCTCGGGAGTCGAGATCCGCACCTGGCCCGGCTTTAGGTCCTCTCTGGGAACGATGTCGATCTTCACGGAGAAGTCCTGCTCCATGGCGAGCAGGTAGTTCTTCTGCGAGTTGAGCAGGTACAGGGCCACCTCCGGGCACAGCTCGACGCTCAGCACGGGCGGACGGCTGCGATTGAGGTGCAGCTGGATCTCGCGCAGGGCCATCAGGGCCGAGGACTCCTTCGAACGCACTACGCCCGCACCCTCGCAATAGGGACAGCTCACGTAGCTCTTCTCCAGCAGGGTGGACGAGAGCCGCTCGCGCGAGAGCTCCAGTATGCCGAACTGCGAGATCCTGCCGACCACCAGGTGGGCCCGGTCGTTCTTGAGCGCCTCTTTGAGCGCCTTTTCCACCTTGCGCATGTTCTCCCGCGAGCGCATGTCGATGAAGTCGATGACCACGAGCCCGCCGATGTCTCTGAGAACGAGCTGCCGGGCGATCTCGGCCGTGGCTTCGAGGTTGGTTGCCAGGGCCGTGTCCTCGATGTCCCTGCCCGCAGTGGACTGGGCGGAGTTCACGTCGATCACCACCATGGCCTCGGTGTGATCGATGACCAGGGTCCCGCCGGAGGGAAGCCTGACCTTCGTGCTGTAGATGTCCTGGATCTGCTGCTCGAGCTCGTACTTCGTGAACAGCGGCTTGTTCTGCCGGTAGTGCCGGATCACGTCCTTGTGCCGGGGCATCACGCTCTTCATGAAGACCACGGCCCTTCGAAAGGTCTCCTCGCTGTCGATGAGGACTTCGGAGATGTCCGCGGTGAAGTAGTCTCTGATGGAGCGGATGATGATGTCGCCCTCGCGGTAGATGAGCGAGGGGCAGGGCTTCGATTCGAGGTCTTCCTCGATACTCTTCCACAGGCGCAGGAGGTAGGTAAGGTCTTTCTGGAGGTCTCCCTTGGTGCGGTCCATGCCTGCGGTGCGCACGATCAGGCCCATGTCCGGTGGCGGTGTGAGCTGGGACATGATGCCCTTGAGGCGGTTTCTCTGCTCTTCGTCCTCGATCTTGCGCGAGATGCCGGCAAGATCCTGCCGGGGAAGCAGCACCATGTAGCGGCCGGGGATGGAGATGTTCTGGG
>JBASVF010000341.1:0-5636 GCA_049275795.1 Desulfomonilia bacterium | reverse complement strand
GGTGGGAACTGACCATATCATGATCGATATCGGGCGGAAGATGGAAGGTCAGGCTCCGATTCGCGAGTTCATCGACGAGAACGGAGTGATCACCGTCTCTCCGGGTGACGAGGTGGAGGTGCTCGTCGAGAGCATCAACAATGCGAAGGGATTCATCAGGCTCAGCAAGGACAAGGCCCGCCGGATCAAGGTCTGGGACGATATCATCAGGGTCCACCAGGAAGGCGGCACCATGACCGGCACGGTGACCGAGCGGATCAAGGGCGGGCTGACCGTGGACATCGGGGTCCCCGCATTCCTGCCTACCTCGCAGGCTACACTCAGCCCCGTCTCGGAGGCCGAGCTCGAAAAGATGGTGGGCCAGACCATCGAGGTCTCCATCATCAAGTTCAACCGGAAGAAGAACAACGTGGTGGTGAGCCACCGCGAGATCCTGGAGCGCGAGCGCGAAGAAAGCAAGAAGAAGCTCATGGCCACCCTGGCAAAGGGTGACATTGTCGAGGGAACGGTGAAGAACATCATGGCCTACGGCGCCTTCGTGGATATCGGCGGCATCGACGGGCTGCTCCACATCACCGACATGTCCTGGGGAAAGCTCAAGGATCCCAAGGAGAAGGTCTCCCCGGGCGACAGGATCAAGGTCAAGGTCGTGGACTTCAACCCGGAAACCGAGAAGATATCGCTGGGCTTGAAGCAGCTCACCCCGGACCCCTGGGAAGGGCTCGAGTACCGCTATCCCATCGGCAAGAAGATCTCCGGCAAGGTTACGTTCATCACGAACTACGGCGCCTTTGTTGAGATCGAGGAAGGGGTCGAGGGGCTGGTCCACATCTCCGAGATGTTCTGGACCAAGAGAATGCGCCATCCCTCTACCATTCTCGAGGAAGGGCAGGAGGTGGACGTGGTGGTCCTCGGCGTCGACCAGGAGAATCGCAGGATCTCCCTGGGCCTCAAGCAGGCCTCGCCCAATCCCTGGGACCAACTCTACGACTACTATCCTCCGGGCACCGTGGTGGATGCGACCGTGAAGAACGTGACGGATTTCGGGCTGTTCGTCAGTGTCGACGAGAACATCGACATCGACGGCCTGATCCATGTCTCGGACATCACCTGGGATCCCAAGGTCAAGAACCCGCGCGAGCTCTACAAGAAGGGTGACGTGGTCCAGGCCAAGGTCCTCACCGTCGACCCCGAGAACGAGAAGTTCTCGCTGGGCTTGAAGCAGCTGAGCCCTGATCCGTGGACCCAGGTTGCCAACGAGCACCCGGTGGGTTCCGTGATCAAGGGCAGGATAACCTCGCTGACGGATTTCGGCGCATTCGTGGAGATCCGTGAAGGGGTGGAAGGCATGATCCACATCTCCGAGGTAAGCAGCAACAAGATCGACAACCTCTCCTCGGTCCTGTCCGTGGGGCAGGAGGTCGAGGCCATGGTGCTGCGCCTGAGCCCGGAGAACAAGAAGATCGGCCTTTCCATCAAGGCTCTGGAAGAGTCGCAGGACAAGAAGGTCATGGCGGCCAGCGAGAAGGGCTCCGAGAAGGTCGGAACGAACTTGGGCGAGCTCCTCAAGGGCTTGCAGGACAAGAACAGAGGTTCGTAAGGAGCCTCTCAAGGCACGGCCAGAACAGCGGCCCTTCCCGGTCCGTCAGTCGATTCCTCGGCACGGCGGGAGAAGGGCCGCTTTTCTTTTACAGCACTCCGGCATGTCACCGGGGCCTTACAGGCCTCGGGAAGGCCCCTATCGGGTGGATCCGATCAGGGCCGGTGAATCCGGATCATTTTGTACTTGCCTGATAACCCTTGGTTGTATAAACATTGACCAACTTGAGACATACCAAGCTCATCAGCTGATATGAAAAAACGGACCAAGTTCATCCTCATGATCTTCATCATCCTGGTGATCCTCCCCCTGGGCTTCAGCACCCTCAGGGAGGCTCTCACCCCGGCCGTGGGCATTGTGCAGATCGAGGGCCCGATCGAGGATTCCCTGGAATATCTCGATATCATCAGGGATTTCCAGAAAGATGACCGGATACGGGCCGTCATCTTGAGGATCGACAGCCCGGGCGGCATGGTGGGTCCCTCCCAGGAGATCCACGAGGCTGTCAAGCGCCTGCGGGAGAAGAAGCCGGTGCTCGTGTCCATGGGCTCCGTGGGCGCCTCGGGCGCCTACTACATCGCCTGCGCCGCCGATGCGGTCTATGCACTTTCAGGCACCATGACCGGAAGCATCGGCGTGGTCATGGAGTTCTTCGATGTGAGCGGAGGCTTGAGCAAGCTGGGCATCGCCGCAGAGAGCATCACCGGGGGCGAGTTCAAGGATGCGGGCTCTCCCTTCAAGCCCCTGACCGAAACGGAGCGCCGGCACTTTAAGGACATGGCCCGGGATGTCCACGACCAGTTCAAGGAGGCCGTGGCCGAGGGCAGGGGCATATCGAGTGAGCTGGTGGACGAATACGCTGACGGGAGGGTGTTCACCGGCAGGCAGGCCCTCTCGGCAGGCCTCATCGACCGGCTCGGAGGCCTCGACGCGGTCATCGAGGACGCCCGGCAGAGAGCGGGCATCGAGGGGGAGCCGCGCATCGTGTGGGGACGGCCCGACCAGGGCTACTGGTCAAACCTCCTGGATGCGGCTGCATCTCTCGTTCCCCTTTCAACTGGCAAGGCTGCCGGATCCCGGTCGCCGGCGGCCTACAGGCTCGAGTACAGCATTCGCTAAGGAGTACCCATATCATGGAAAAGATTCTTCACGACGCTTTGACCTTTGACGACGTACTGCTGCTTCCGGCGCGGTCGAGTGTCATCCCTGCGATGACCGATATCAGCACCTGGCTTACCCGGGACATCCGGATCAACATCCCCCTGGTCAGCGCGGCCATGGACACCGTGACCGAGGCGAGAACGGCTATTGCCATGGCACGCGAGGGCGGGATCGGCATCATCCACAAGAACATGGATCCCCAGGCCCAGGCCATAGAGGTCGACAAGGTAAAGAAGTCCGAGAGCGGCATGATCGTCGACCCCATCACCATGAGCCCGGACCAGAAGATCGGCGAGGCCATGAAGCTCATGATGCACTACCGCATCTCCGGCGTGCCGATCACGGTAAAGGGCAAGCTCGTAGGCATCCTCACCAACCGCGACTTGCGCTTCGAAACCGATATGAACCGCCCCATCTCGGAGGCAATGACCAGGGAAAACCTCGTCACGGTCCAGGGTGAGATCGGCCTGGAAGAGGCCAAGAAGCTGCTCCACGAGTACAAGATCGAGAAGCTCCCAGTGGTGGACAAGGACAACAATCTCAAAGGCCTTATCACCATCAAGGACATCGAGAAGGCCCAGAGGTATCCCAACTCGGCAAAGGACTCCCGGGGAAGGCTGCTGGTGGGCGCATCCGTTGGGGTGTTGCCCAATGACCTGGAGCGGGTGCACGCCCTCATGAGGGTCGGGGTGGACGTGCTCGTGGTCGATACCGCGCACGGGCACTCCGAGGGAGTGCTCAGGACCGTGGAGACCATAAAGAAGCTTTACCCCGCGGCCCAGGTGGTGGCGGGCAACGTGGTGACCGCCGAGGCCACTGCGGACCTGATCAGAGCGGGCGCTGACGCGGTGAAGGTGGGCGTAGGCCCGGGCTCCATCTGCACCACCCGGGTGGTAGCGGGAGTCGGCATGCCCCAGATCACCGCCATCATGAACTGCTCCGAGGAGGCGAACAAGCACGGGGTTCCCATCATCGCGGACGGCGGCATCAAGTTCTCCGGCGACATCACCAAGGCCATCGCCGCAGGCGCCTCCAGCGTCATGATCGGCTCGCTCTTCGCGGGCACCGATGAGGCCCCGGGCGAGAGGATCATCTATCAAGGCAGGACCTACAAGGCCTACCGGGGCATGGGCTCGCTCGAGGCCATGAAGCTGGGGTCCAAGGACCGTTACTTCCAGAGCGAGGTCTGTGAGGCGGAGAAGTTCGTCCCCGAGGGCATCGTGGGGAGGGTTCCCTACCGAGGCCCCATATCCGAGAATGTCTACCAGCTCCTGGGCGGGCTCCGCGCAGGCATGGGATACACCGGATGCGGGACGATCCAGGAGCTGCAGACCAAGTCCCGGATGGTGAGGATCACGGCCGCGGGCCTCAAGGAGTCCCACGTCCACGATGTCATCATCGTGAAAGAGGCCCCCAACTACAAGCTGGAATACTGAGCCGGCCATGGGCTTCGTCCACCTCCACTGCCATACCCAGTACAGCCTCCTGGACGGGGCGATCCGCATCCAGGACCTGGTGGAGAAGACGAAGTCCTTCGAGCAGGAGGCCGTGGCTGTCACCGACCACGGGGTGCTCTACGGGGCCATGGAGTTCTACGGCAAGGCCCTGAAGGCCGGCATCAGGCCCATCATAGGCTGCGAGCTCTATGTCTCGCCTACGGGCATGAAGTCCCGCGAGCAGGCCCCGGGCCTGCCCAAGCACTACCACCTCGTGGTCCTCGCCCAGAACCTGACCGGCTACCGCAATCTCCTGAAACTGGTTTCCCTGGCGCATACCGAGGGGTTCTACTACAAACCACGGGTCGACCGAGCCGCTCTCACCGAGTATAACGAAGGGCTCATCGCCTTGAGTGCGTGCCTCCAGGGAGAGATCCCCTACTGGATGCTCAGGGGCAGCCGGGAGCGGGTGGAAGAGGCGCTCGAGTTCTACCTCGGGACCTTCGGCGACCGGTTCTACCTCGAAATCCAGGCAAACGCCCTGGCCGACCAGGAATCGGTCAATCCCGAGCTCGTGGAGCTGGGAAGGCGCCGCGGAATCCCCGTGGTTGCCACCAATGACTGCCACTACCTGCTCAAGAGCGACGCCAAGGCCCATGAGGCGCTCCTGTGCATCCAGACCCAGACCACGCTGCTCGACAAAGGGCGCATGAGCTTCGAGACGGACGAGCTCTACCTCAAGAGCCCTCAGGAGATGAGGGAGTACTTTTCCCGGGTGCCCGAGGCGGTGGACGCAACCGGTGAGGTGGCGGCCAGGTGCTGTCTCGAGCTGCCCAAGGGGCAGTATTATTTCCCCGTGTACCCAACGGATAACGGCAAGAGCCTGGAAGATCTCATCGACGAGCGCGCGTGGGCGGGCCTCAAGCGGCGGATGGGCACCGACATTCCCGAGGAGTACGCGCAGAGGCTCAAGGAGGAGCTCGCGATCATCCGGTCCATGGGCTTCCCGGGCTACTTCCTGATCGTGGCGGATTACATCCAGTACGCCAAGGTCAACGGCATCCCGGTGGGGCCGGGAAGGGGAAGCGCGGCAGGGTCGCTCGCCGCCTATGCCCTGGGCATCACGGACATCGATCCCATCCGCTGGAACCTGCTCTTCGAGCGGTTTCTCAACCCCGAGCGCAGGAGCATGCCCGATATCGACGTTGACTTCTGCCAGAGCAGGCGTGACGAGGTGATCGAGTACGTGAAGAACAAGTACGGCCCCCAGTACGTCTGCCAGATCACCACCTTCGGGAACATGAAGGCAAAGGCCGTGGTGAGGGACGTGGGCCGGGTGCTGGGCATGAGCTACGCGGATGTGGACCGGATCGCCAAGCTCATCCCCAACGATCTCAAGATAACCCTGGACGAGGCCATCAAGGCCGAGCCCAAGTTGA
>JBASVF010000340.1:0-5432 GCA_049275795.1 Desulfomonilia bacterium | reverse complement strand
GCCAAGTACAACCAGCTCATCCGCATCGAGGAGGAGCTCGGCCAGGCAGCGGTCTTCAGGGGCAGGGACGTCCTGTACAGCATAAAAAAGAAGTAGAAAAACCGCTTCCACGAGGGGGCCCCATCGGGGCCCCCTTTCCTCGATGAAGGGCACGCCATGAAGAAAGCCGTCACGCTCGCCGCCGTGATCCTCGTGCTCCTTACGATCTCGCTGTGGCACCAGTCGTCCCGCCGGGACACCCATGCAAGAAAGATCTTCGTCATGGACACCTTTGTCGAGCTGCTCGCGGAAGGCACCCGCGAGCAGGCCGAGGCCGCGTTCAAGGACGCCGCCTCGGAGCTCGACCGGCTGGATTCCCGGCTCGGATACCGGGATTCCCTGGTCGATGAACTCAACTCGAGGCACGTGGTAAGGGACCCGGAAATCTACCGCCTGGTTAAGGTCTCACGCGAGGTTCACGATGCATCGGAACGAGGGTTCTCCATCACCCTGCGGCCCATCCTCGACGCCTGGGGCTTCAGCGGCCTGCACCCCTACCGGATGCCCACCGCGGACGAGTTCGAGAATTGGAAGCGCCTGCCCCAGGACGAAGCGATCAGGCTCGTCCCGGACGGGATCACGGTCGAGACGCCGGAGAACATCCGGATCGACCTGGGGGGGATCGCCAAGGGCTATGCCGCTGACCGTGCCGCCAAGGCCATGCAGCGAGCCGGGGCGGCTGCGGGCCTCGTGAACGCGGGGGGCGATATCGCGTGCTTTGGCGAGCGGACATGGAACATCGGCGTGAAGCACCCCAAGGGGCCCGGGGTCTTCGCGGTCGTGCCCCTGAAAGACCGCGCCATGGCAACCTCGGGCGACTACGAGCGCTTCTTTGTGCACGAGGGAGAGCGCTACCACCACATCCTCGATCCCGCCTCGGGGATGCCGGCCCGCGGCCTCATCAGCGCAACCGTGATCGCCGATACCTGCACCGAGGCCGATGCATGGGCGACCGCGCTGTTCGTCAGGGGGCCGGGCAGGCTCGCGGCCGAGCTCGAGCGGCGGGGCATGGAATGGATCGTCGTGGATGCTGAAGGCATGGTGACCGCAAGCCCGGCGCTCAAGGACCTCTGCCCCGAGAAACTGCCGGAGCGATGACCGCCGGCTGCCGGTGGACGGCGCATGACCTCCTGATATCCTTCAGCAAGCCTCGTCCAGGAACGGACCGGTTCTGAGCGGGTCGCTCACGAAAAGACCGCCGACATGAGAGACCCTTCCCGTGGGGAAGCCGCTCGGGACCCTTTTTAACCCCTCCCGAACCAGAAGACCCGCTTCCTGATCTCGGGGACCTTGGCCTGGGCGGCCTTGAAGCCCTCCTGTACGTAGAGGTCGAAGAACTGGAAGTCGGACCAGTGGCAGGCGCCGATGTTCGGGCGGATGACGCAGTTCAGCTCGCGGGTCGTGTACACGCCGGTGAAGTCGCGCGTGATATCGTAGCTGCGGAACACCACGTCCAGGCTGTGGTGGAGGTCCTGCTCCTCGATGATGGGCTCGATCTCCCGGGTGACGTCCACGCCGATCGTGTAATCCGGGCAGAAGCTCCTGGCCAGGTGGACGGGCATCATCTCCGCCACTCCTCCGTCTACCAGGAGCATGCCGTGCAGGCTGATAGGGGGAAAGAACCCGGGCGTGGCGCAGCTCGCCTGGAGCGCGGTGAGCAGCGGGCCGTCCGAGAAGATGATGGGGTTGCCCGTGAGAAGGTCGACGCTCGAGCAGCGGAAGGGAATGGACAGCTCGCAAAAGTCGTGATCCGCGACCAGATCCCTCATGTGGAGCACGAAGGCCTCCGGGGTGACCACGGATTGCCTCCTGAGCGCCCGTGAGAAGAAGTAGCCCTTCTGGATGGTCGCCTGGATCTTCTCCAGAAAGCTCACGTTCTTTTCGGACGGCGGCAGGTTCATGTTCCGGGCGGTCTCCTGGAACAGGGGGGAGGCGAGATAGTCACGGAGCATCTTCTCCACCTCGTCGATGTCCCGCTTGAGGCTGTAGAGGGCGCCCACGATGGCCCCGAAGGAGACGCCCGCAATGGCGTCGATGGGGATTCCCGCGCGTTCGAGCGCCCTGATGGCGCCGATATGGGCAAGCCCCCGTGCACCGCCCGCCCCCAGGGCCAGCACGACCTTTTTCCTGCGCCTGATCCTCATGGCACCTTTACGGTGTACTCGTCGGTGTCCATGTCCTGGAGGTAGACGGCATCGTAGCTGTCATGTCCCGGCTTGTCGAACCACTCCATGCCCTGCTCACGGCACCGGGGGCACGCGCGCCAGGGGATGTGCACGGCCAGGATGCGGTAGCCCGTGGATGCCGAGGAGTCGATGCGGTAGGCGCCCGGGCACTCGCTGCAGATCCGCACGGTTTCCTGCTGGGTCTCGGAGATTCCATCCGTATCGTAAAAGATGTTCCGGGTCCGCCTGGAAAGCTCGCCCCTTGGCGGCTCGAACGTGCCGCGCCTGCGCCAGAGCTCCATGAGCTCGTCGGAGAGCCTCCTGATGTAGTCGAGAGTCCTGGGATCCTCCCGGATCCGCTCCGGGTCGAGGTCCGGCTCGCGGATGTACGAGTAGTCGACCCCGGCCAGGGCCAGGATGATGCCGGTATTCACGTACGGCAGGGCCGCCTCGATGGAGTAGCCCCCCTCCAGCACGCAGATGTCCGGGGCGAGCATCTCGTTGAGGCGGGCATAACCGCCCGCTGTGAAGGACATGTTCGTGATGGGGTCTGAGTAGTGGTTGTCCTGGCCCGCCGAGTTGATGACGAGGTCGGGCTTGAAGTCCTGGAGCGCGGGCATGACCACGTGCTCCATGGCGTACAGGATTCCCTGGTCGCTGGTCCTGGGCGGAAGCGGGATGTTGAGGTTGTAGCCCAGGGCGTTGGGGCCGCCGAACTCCTCGGGGAACCCGCTGCCCGGGTAGAGGGTCCTGCCGTCCTGGTGCAGCGAGATGTAGAGCACGTTCGGGTCGTTCCAGTATACGTCCTGGGTGCCGTCCCCGTGATGGCAGTCCGTGTCCACCACCGCGACCCTCTTGATGTGCGGGTAGTTCTTCCGTACCCACTCGATCATGACCGCCTCGATGTTGATGTTGCAGAAGCCTCTGGCCCCGTGTACCACCCTCATGGCGTGGTGTCCCGGGGGCCTCACGAGCGCGAAGGCGTTGTCCGTCGTCTTCTCCAGCACGAGCCGCGCCGCCTCGATGCATCCTCCGGCCGAGACCATGTGCGAGGGTGTGACCCTCGACTCGACGTCCGGCACGCAGAAGTGCGCCCTCAACACGTCCTTTTCTGTGGCAATGCCCGCCTTGAATTCGGTGATCCCCTCGATGTCGAGCACACCCTCTTCCAGTACCTGGTCCTGGGTGTAGAGCAGCCGCTCCTGACGCTCGGGGTGCGAGGGCGAGATCTCCCAGTCATAGGCGGGAAAGAAAATCAGGCCGGTCTTCCTTTGAGCGGTAATCATTGGGCACCCCACTGGCCTACCACGCCCGGCTTGGTCTGGAGCTTGAGCCTCAGGTTCTTGCCCGTGGTGCTGAAGCCCCTGACGATATTGAACTCCTGTTCCTCGATGACGCTGATCTCGCCCAGGTCGACGAGCCCCAGGCGCTCGGCGTTCTCTCTCAATGCCTGCTCTCCCCGCTTCTTGAGGTCGCTCATGCGCCAGTACGGGGTGATGCGCTCCTCGATGCCCAGCTCGGGGCAGACCATGCGGCCGAGCTGCGTGTCCGCGGTGAGCGTGATCTGCCGGGTCGTCCGAGCGAGAGCCGCGCCCAGGGCATTGGCCACCATGGCGTGCTCGGGCACCACGCAGGGCAGGCCGAAGGCCTCTTCGAGGAAGGGCTTGATCTCCTCGGCCGGCCCTCCGATGGCCATCACCTGTCTTGGCTCGACCAGGTCGGGATGCAGCATCTCGTAGATGGTGTACACCGGGTGCCTGTTCACCTCGGCCACGAACTCCTCGGCGCTTGACCTGATCTTTTCGGCCATGATCGAGACGATCTCGCGGCAAAGATCCAGGAGGGCCCGGTCGAGGCTCTTTGCGAGAGGGAGAAGGGCCTGTTCGGCCTTGGCCCGGTCACCCCCCTCGTACATTCCGAGCACGGACAGGGCGTCCATGGGCGTGGGCGATGGCCCGCCCATGCAGGCGGGCGGACCGTCCCGCAGGGGGCCTACCTGCACCCTGCCGTCTTCCAGGCTGACCCGGGAATCTCCCCCGGCCCCTACCGAGACGACCTTGAGCCCGCGAACCAGGGTCTTCAGGCCGCCGATCTCTACCCCGGCGGGCTCCAGGATGGGCAGACCGCCTATGAGGACCCCGATGTCCGTGGTGGTGCCGCCGATATCCAGCATGAGCGTGGTCATGCCCGGGTCGCTGCTCAGGGCCAGCCCGCCCATCATGCTCGCAGCCGGGCCGGAGAGGATGGTCTCAACAGGATGCCGGTCGGCCGCGGAATCGGAGAATGTTCCTCCGTCGGCCTTGAGAAAGAACAGGGGCGAGCGGATGCCCAGCTCGGCAAGTGCCTGCCGGACCGAGTGTACGAAATGCTTCTGCACCGGCATGACCGCGGTGTTGAAGTAGGTGGTGTGTATGCGCCGGGGGAAATTCAGGCTCCCGCTCAAGGTGTGTCCCAACGAGACGTGCTCGAAATCGCTGTTGATGAGGGAGTGGATGCCGATCTCGTGGGAAGGGTTTCTCACGGAGAACTTCGAGACAATGCCCACGCCGCGGATGCCCTTTTCCTTGAGCCTTCCGGCTACCCGGGACACCTCTTGAGGATTTATGGGCACGTACTCCCTGCCCCGGTGGTCGATGGCCCCCTGGACCAGATGGAAGTCGGAGGTGAAGAAGTAGCGCCTGGGGTCGATTCCCGGGCCGGCTGAGACGATCATGCCTGCCGGCGCATATTTCCTCTCGATGATGGAATTGGTTGAGAGGGTGGTGGAGAGCACGGTGCGCGTGATCTGGGAACAATCGATATCGAGCGCCTCGATTGCCTCGCGGATGGAGCGGACGAGGTCGTCTCCGGTTACGGTCTTTGCGGTCGCGCGGACTCGCCTGCCGTCCACGCACACCGAGTCGGTGTGGGTTCCTCCGATGTCTATGCCTACGATCATCTCACCACCTCATATGGGAATGCCACACACCTCGCCGGCTCCTGCAAGGTTCCTGGCCACGGGTGAGACCTTTCCCAAGAATCGGCCCCCTGGAGTGCACCACAAACCCACGCCGACCCTGCACAGTGACCTGCGGATGAAAGCGTGGATGAATTCATATGACTACTCACTACTGTCCCAACGTTAATCGAATAAAGTCAGCTGGTTGCTGGGAACTGCCCCTGAATCTTGCCCATTTGAATCTGTAAGTGCATGTATAATTGGCGTCTTCTCGAAGAGTGTGACACTCA
>JBASVF010000339.1:0-9728 GCA_049275795.1 Desulfomonilia bacterium | reverse complement strand
GGTAACCAGGCTCATCGACCACCCCGTGCCCTGCGCCCAGTGCGGCATGCCGATCGTCCCCATCATCACGCCGCCCTCGTTCCTTAAAGGTATGAAGAACCACTTCCTGCAGCAGATCATGCACCATGCGGCAACGGTCCTGAGCACGGCCAGGAGGATCGTGTTCTGCGGATACTCGTTTCCTGCAGCCGATCTCCACATCAGGTACCTGCTCAAGCGCCTGGAGCTCAATTTCGATCTGAGGCCTGAGATCGTGGTGATGAACAGCTACCCGGGCAAGGACGAGGGGAGCAAGCGCAGGGAGGAGCTGCGCTACCGGCGGTTCTTCCGCGCCAAGGACAAGGTGCGCTACCTGGACATGACCTTTTCCGACTTCTGCACCAGGGGCGTCGACTGAGGGTTCGCACCCCGCAGACAGGCCTCCACAGCCGAAGAAGAGGCCGAAAACCTGTTGACAACCGGGAGCTTCTCCATTTGAACGGGGTGCATGAACGGGCGCATACCCTCAGAACCGGGGCCGGAGGCCGGGTGAAGGTCGTTCTTGCCCAGCTTCCCGTACAGTCTCACGACTACGGGTACTCCCTGGAGAACATCCCCCTTGCCGCGGGGTATCTCAAGGGATCTGTCCTTAAGGCCCTGGGCCGTGATGTCGAGGTCCAAATCTGTCCGCAGGACACGGCGTCTCTCGGGGGAGACGCCTCGATCCTCAGGTGGATCGAGGAGCAGGACCCCGACGTGGTGGGCTTCTCCTGCTACCTCTGGAACGTGGAGCGGAGCCTCTCGCTCTGCCGCAGGCTGCGCGAGCGTCTCACCGGGGTCCGGATCGTCCTGGGAGGGCCCGAGGCGAGCCCGGACAACCGGCTCCTCGCAGATGCGGCCTTCGATGCGGCCGTGTGGGGAGAGGGCGAGCAGGCCTTTTGCGATTTCCTGGCATCCTGGCTCGCCGGCCGGGAAGACCTGTCGGCCATACCGGGACTGATCGTGCCCGGGCCCGGTGGGTGTACATCCACGGGCAGGAGAAGGCCAATGCCGGCCTTGGGCGGCATCCCGTCGCCCTACCTCGAAGGCTTCATGGAGAGAGCGTATTCAAACACGGTATTCCTGGAAACCGTGCGCGGATGCCGGTACCGGTGCACCTACTGCTCGTACCGCAAGCAATTCGGAAGGCTTCGCTGCTTCGACCTCGAAAGGACGGCTTCCGAGGTGAGGTGGGCCGCGCTGAGCGGAGCGGACGAGATCAGCTTCCTTGACCCGTGCTTTGCCCGCAGGCCCGGGCTTACGGACCTGCTTGCGATCCTCGTGGACGCCCGGGCTATCCGGGACATGAGGATCAGTTGCGAGCTCAATGCCGAAGACCTGGACGAGAAGCTCGTTGCACGGCTCGCGAGCTCCGGGGTCAGGCACGTGGAGGTCGGCCTGCAGAGTACGAACGAAAAGGCCCTGGCCCGGTGCGGACGGACCTTTGACGAGCGGGCGTTCATCCTGGGTGTTCGCATGCTCCGGTCACACGGGATACACGTGGCCACCGATCTCATGGTGGGTCTCCCCGGCGACGGGCTCGAAGACGTAAAACGCTCGATCGACTTCGTGATCGACGAGGGCCTGTTCGATACCCTGAACCTCTACCCGGTGAGCGTTCTGCCGGACACGCCGCTTCGCCGGCGGGCGTCCGGGATGGGGATCGCCTTCCAGGCGCTGCCGCCCTACTATGTGCTGAGTACGTCGGACATGGGGCCCGGGGAGATCAGGGCGGCGTTTGCCCACGCAACCGCGCGCACCGGAGTCGACTACTTTCCTGTGGACCTGCCCGGGCCTGCGGGCACGGGACCCATGGGTGAAGGACGGAGGATCATGAACCGTCTCGTGATCGATCCTTGTGCAGGGCCGAGCTGGGTAACCCCTGGAGACGTCGGCCAGGCGCTCGCGATCGAGGTCCGCGACCCCGGCTGGCTGAACAAGGAGGATGCGGTGAGAAAGATGCTCGGACCCATCCTCGAGGAAAACCCCTATACTCTCATCAGCTGGATCGTTCCGGAGGAGTGCTTCACACCAGGGGCTGTCGAGCTCGTGGAGAGCCTTATCCCCCGCACTGATCACCACCCGTGCGACCGCGAGTACATGAGCACCGGAAATGCCCTGTGCTCAACCCGGCTCTTCCTGGAAACCAGGCTCGAGTGTCATGGGAAGGCCTTCATCCAGGTTCCCCTCACGGGGGAAGAGACCGCCTTCAGGGCGTTCCTGCCCCGTGAGGCGGATGCACGGGACGAGGCGTTCACAGCAGAAAAGCTCGTTCGGATCATGGGTCACGAGGCAGCGATCGATTTCCTGGACATTCCCGGAGATACTCCTAATAAATCGCACCTGAGGCTCTGCTCGGTGAGTCATTCCCTGTAAACCTCCATGCCGGCGCAACCGGCGGCCCCGGCTGTTTTGTGAACGGCGGAACTTCCATGATGCGGTATGTCTTTACATGCCATCGAATATCTGGCAGATTGACCGGTCAAAGGATAAGCTTATCATTACATAATAGGCAAATCCAGGTACGCAAGCGAACCGGTGTGTTCGTGAATTGCCTGGCTGAATGAAAAACGAGGTAGGAGGTGTAAAATGAAGAGAAGGTTGTTCCCGGGCTTTCTGGCCGTTGTGGTAGCGATAGCATTGCTTGCAGGTACGGGCGTTTCCCATGCACAGGGCAAGGGCACCCTGCTCATGGCCACCACCACGAGCACGGACAACACCGGTCTGCTCGAATATCTCGCGCCCAAGTTCAAGGAGGACACCGGCATAGAGCTCCTGTGGGTCTCGGTCGGAACCGGGGCTGCGCTGGCCCTGGGAGAGAACTGCGACGTGAGCGTGCTCCTGGTCCATGCCCCGGGCGCGGAAAAGGAGTTCATGGAAAAAGGATACGGGGCCGAGCGTACCCAGATCATGTACAACGACTACATAATCCTCGGTCCCAAGGAAGACCCTGCAAAGATCAAGGGCAAGAGCGTGGTGGAGGCCCTGAAGGCCATCCAGGGGAAGAAGGCACGTTTTGCCAGCCGGGGCGACAACTCCGGAACCCATAAGGCCGAGCAGGATCTATGGAAGCAGGCCGGCATCAAGACTCCGGACAAGGAATCCTGGTATCTGTCCACAGGGCAGGGTATGCTCAACACCATCAACATCGCGGCCGAGCAGAACGCCTACACCTTGGCGGACCGGGGGACCTTCATCAAGTACGAGGCCAATTTCAAGGGCAACCCGCCCCTGGTGATCCTGGTCGAAGGGGAGAAGGAGCTGAGAAACCAGTACAGCGTGATCCCGGTCAACCCGGAGAGATGCCCGACTGCGAAGTATGAGCTCGCCCGGGAGTATGCCCAGTGGATGGCCTCTGAAAAGGGTCAGCGGCTCATCGCCGAGTTCAAGGTCATGGGCAAGCAACTCTTCTATCCCAACGCAGGTGAATAGGGTCTAGGAAACGATGGACTATATATGGCAGGGCTTGAAGCAGGCCGTAGTTCTCCTCTTTACCCTCGATCCGGAGACCTACTCGGCGATCATCACTACGATCAAGGTCACCTTCATGTCCATCACCGGGAGCGTCATCATCGGGGTGCCTCTCGGCTTTCTGCTCGGGTACTTCCAGTTTCCGGGCAAGAAGCAGATCCGGATGGTCGTGGACACCCTGCTCGCCCTGCCTACCGTCGTGGTAGGACTCCTGGTCTATGCCTTCATATCCAATAGAGGCCCCCTGGGCTGGACCAACCTCCTGTACACCCTGCCGGGCATCGCCCTCGCAGAGGTGATCCTGATCCTGCCCATCGTGATTTCGCTCACGGCCACGGCCATTGAAGGGCTCGACCGCAGGCTCCGGCCCACCCTGAGGTCCCTCTGGGCCGGAAGCCTGCAGCTCGCCATGACCTCCCTGCACGAGGCGCGCGTCGCCGTGCTCATCGCCGGCATCACCGCCTACGGCAGGGCCATCTCAGAGGTGGGCATCGCCATGATGATCGGTGGCAACATCAAGTGGTACACCAGGACCATGACCACTGCGATTACACTGGAAACCGGCAAGGGGCAGTTCTCCATGGGAATAGCGCTCGGGGTGGTCCTGCTCCTCATGGTGTTCATCCTCAACGGTGCGCTCGCGCTCCTGAGAAGGAGGACGAGATGAGCGAGCCGCTCTACCGGGTGGGGAATCTCAAGTATGCGTACGGGAAGCATTTCAGCCTGGATGTCCCGGAGCTCACTATCCATCACGGGGAATCTCTCGGGATCGTAGGGCCCAATGGAAGCGGGAAGAGCACTTTGCTCAACCTGCTGGCGTTCATCGACGCCCCGGATTCCGGGACGATATATTTCGAGGGGATCCCCGCCGGCCCTGACAGCCTCGAGGCGAGGAGATGCGTCACCATGCTGCTCCAGGTGTCGTACCTGCTCAAGCGCACGGTCTTCGAGAACGTGGCCTACGGGCTGAGGCTCAGAGGCGAGATGCAGAATGCGATCGAGCGCGTGCGCGAGGCATTAAGCTGGGTGGGCCTCGCACCGGACAAGTTCGCCCACCGGATGTGGCACCAGCTCTCGGGGGGTGAGGCCCAGCGGGTCGCCCTTGCCTCCAGGCTCGTGCTCAGGCCCAAGGTCCTGGTCCTGGACGAGCCTACGGCAAGCGTGGACCGCCACAGCTCCTACCTCATCAAGGATGCCATCGACAAGTGCCGCCGGATGTTCGACACCTCACTCATCATAGTTAGCCACGACTACCTGTGGCTCAACACGGTTGCCGACAAGCTCGTGAGAATGGAGGAAGGCAGGCTCGTGGAGTACGTTGCCGGCAACGTGATCCACGGCCCCTGGGAGGAGGCCGGTGAGGGGCTCTTCAGCAAACACCTCTCAGACGGGCAGGTCATCCTGAGCGCCCGGGGAACCAGCCTGGACGGGAGTGCGATCCTGAACCCATCCAGCATCACCATCGGGCTGGAGCCGCCACGGCAGGAGTCGGCGATGAATGTCCTCAAGGGCAGGGTCCTCACCATGAGCCAAGAGGCCGACACCGAGAACATTCTCGTGGAGGTGGCCGTGGCGCAGACCCACCTCAACGTCCGCGTCACCAAGGCATCGGCCGTGCGGTTGCAGCTCGTGCCCGGCGAGGAGGTGTGGATAATCTTCAAGGCAACCGCTCTGCAGTGGATCTGAAAGGTCCTGCCGCCCAAGAGCGCGTTTTTGCAGGCATTGAAGACGAAAACCCGGAGTGCCGGCAGTGCGGGGATGGAAACACGCCTGACAGCGGAGCCGCGGGCGCCTTCTTGCGCAGGCGTTGTGCCTGGCCACGCCTGTTTGCCGGCATGGCCCGGCACCCGGATCCTCCTTTGGGGGAAGCCCGGCGTCCGCATCATCCCTGCCATCGCCCCCTCGCTCCGACGGCTCGTGAGAGCAGCGCAGCGGGAGGGAATGTGCCCGTATTCGTTCACCCCATGACCCGGCCCTCTGGTGCGGCGTACGAAGCTGTTGAATAATGTGAGGAATTCAGTCAACATAGTTCGCTGGCATTGCTGGAAATTCAATGTGCCGCCGGCATCCCAGGACGTAGGCGGAGCGGTTGGTGCGGCCGGTCCCCGGAGAAGGGCGAGGCGGTAAAGCGGCCCGAAGGTGCGGCGGCGGAAGAGGGCGTGATGATCAAGGAATGGAAGTCAGCATGCATCGGTGTCTTGGCAGCGGCCCTGGTGCTGGTGTCCTCGGTGGTTTTCGCCCAGTACACCACGGTGGTAGGAACGGTCTACAACACCTATGAGATCGTCACCGACAGCGGAGACGTATTCAACGTGGTGGCGGACGACAAGGGCGACGAGCTCGTCGGGCTCGACGGCGTGAGGGTGAGGGCCACCGGCGTGCTCGAGATCGAGGGAGGCGACCGGTTCATCCAGGTGCTTTCCTACTCTCCACTGGGCGACGAAGGGCCGGAGAAGGACGGCATCATGGAAGAGCCGCTCGAGGAGGAGCTGCTCGAAGAGGATCTCCTGGCTGAAGACGGGTACCCGCCGGAGGAAGATTCCGATTACGAGGACGAACCCCTTGGGCAAGGGTCTCAGGACGAAGATCTCCTGGAACTGGACGAATACTGAAAAGCAGGCCTGGGAGGCCGGACCGGAATCGGGAACGGGCTGTGGCCCCTCCCGCTTGCCGGGTAGGGTCTCGATCGGCGCCTCGATCATTCCCGGCCGAGGCAGCCAAGGCTTGCCACGGTGCTTCAGTACAGCTCGTAGGCGACGAGCCTGCCGTCTAGAGGGCCGTTCCTCAAGGGGCGCTTCCACGAGGTCCGGAGGCCGACCGATTTGAGCAGGCTCCTGTCTCCGAAGTACACGAATGCCTTCGAGCCGGTGCATCTCTGCTTGAGAAAATCGCCCAACTCCTTCATGAATACCTTCATGTCCTGGTTTCTGCTCAGGCGCAGGCCGTAGGGCGGATTGGTGACGATCGTCATGGAGGGGAGCCCCGGGATGTCCTGGAAACGCTTTTTCTTTAGCGTTATGCCCCTCCCGCCGGGCAGACGGGACGCATTGGCCCTGGCAGAGGCGATCGCCTCGCCCGAGGAGTCGCTTCCCGAGATGAGACCTTCTGGCAGCGGCCGTATCTCCCGGTCGGCCTGCTGCCTGACCATGCGCCAGATGCCGGGGTCGAAGTCGGGGAGATGCTCGAACCCAAAGGCCTTGCGCAGGTACCCGGCAGGGATCCGGCAGTGGTGCATGAGAGCCTCACACAGAAGCGTGCCCGAGCCGCACATGGGATCGTACAGGGGATTGAGCCCGTCCCACCCGCTCAGCAGGATGATCGATGCCGCCAGGGTCTCCTGCATGGGCGCTCCCGAGGAGTTCCTGCGGTAGCCCCTCCGGTGCAGGGAGCCGCCTGAGGCGTCGAGATAGATGATGGCATGGTTGCCGTGGATGTGGAGATTGAACACCACGTCCGGATGAATGCGCTCCACGTTGGGCCGCGAGGCACACCACTCGTTGAAGGTGTCCACGACGGCATCCTTGAGCACCAGAGCCGCGTACTGTGAGTGCGTGATCCTGCTGTTCGCGACGTTTGAGTTCACCATGAAGGTTTCGTTCACACCGAAGAGCTCGGGCCAGGGGATCGAGCGCGCCATCTTGTAGAGATATCTGGTGTCGTGGCAGTCGAAGCTCATGAGCGGGGCCAGCACCCGGGTGATCGTGCGCGAGAGGTAATTGATGCGGTACAAGCCCGCCTTGTCGGTGCTGAAGTACAGCCCGCGGAAAACGGGCTTCACGTCGGAGGCCCCCAGGGTGGAGATCTCGCGGGCGGCGAGGTCCTCGATTCCGTCCGCCACCTGTGCAAAGAACCGGTACCCCTTGAGATAGTCGTACATCCTGGTATCCATGGTATGTTCCTTAGGCTCGGGTTCACCAGGCATATCCCACGTAAGCACGGATCTGTAAAGCCCTCAATGGGGGAGCCCCCGGTTGCCTTTGGCTGAGCGGGAAATATTCTTTTCTTATCGCCCCGTTCTTTTTCGTCCGGGGCGGCCCCAAGCGGCGGATGAGCATGAGGCATGCTCAATAACGGGATCCTGCGGGGTGAAGGAGGAGAACATGTTGGAACCATTGCCGCCGGAGTCACTCAGGACGAGCTGCGACCCGGATATCTTCGGGTGCGAGGACAGCGAGGGCATCGAGCCCCTGCAGTCGATCATCGGACAGGCTAAGGCGCTCAAGGCCCTGCAGTTCGGGCTCGGAATCGGGAACAAGGGCTTCAACATCTATGTATCAGGCGCGCCCGGTACGGGAAAGAAGACCGCGGTGAAGCGCTACCTCCACGAGATAGCCAAGGACAAGCCGACACCCCCGGACTGGTGCTATGTCAACAACTTCCAGGAGAGCTACCGCCCCAGGGCCCTCTCTCTCCCGGCAGGCAGGGGTAGGGTGCTCAAGCGGCAGGTGGACCGGTTCGTGGAGGCGGCGCGCGCGGAGATCCGCAAGGCCTTCGAGAGCGAGGAGTACATAGCCAGGAGAAACAACACCATCAAGGAGATCCAGCAGGAAAAGGAAAACCTCATCACCGAGATCAACGAGCGGGCCCGGGAGCGGGGCTTCGTCATCCAGCCGACCCCCATGGGGCTCATAACCGTCCCGATCCGGGACAACAGGCCGCTCACGGAAGAGGAGTTCCAGGCCATGGACAAGGAGGAGCAGGATGCCGTCAGGAGAGAACAGAAGGACCTCAACGAAAAGATGAAGGAAACCGGGCGGCAGATGATGTCCATGGAGCGCAAGACCCAGGAGATGATCGAGGAGCTCGACCGCGAGGTGGCCTCCTATACGCTGGACAATCTTCTCGAGGAGCTCAGGGAGGACTTCGGCGACCTTCCCGAGGTGATGCGCTACCTCGACGAGATGCGGGGAGACATGCTCGAGAACATCCAGCTCTTCCGCTCCGAGGAGGGCCAGCCCTCCATGCCGCCCGGGATCCCGGATGGCATGCCCCTGGTGCCCCGTGACGATATCCGCTTTCGAAAGTACCGGGTGAACGTGGTGGTTGACAACACTGACCTCAAGGGGGTGCCCATCATCATGGAGCTCAACCCCTCATACTACAACCTCTTCGGCAGGATCGAGAAGGAAGCCATGCTGGGCGCCCTGTTCACCGACTTCACCATGATCAGGGCAGGCTCCATTCACCGGGCAAACGGCGGGTACCTGATCCTTCCCGTAGAGGACGTCCTCAGGAACTACTTCTCCTGGGAGAGCCTCAAGCGTTCGATCCGCAACCGCGAGATCACCATCGAGGAGCTGGCCGAGCGGCTCGGGTACATGACCACCCGCTGGCTCATGCCCGAGGCCATACCCTGGAACATCAAGGTCGTGCTCATCGGCGAGCCCTACCTCTACTACCGCCTCTACGAGCTCGATCCCGACTTCCGGGATCTCTTCAAGGTAAAGGCCGATTTCGACACGGTAATGGAGCGCAACGAGGAGAACATGAGGCACTACGGCTCCTTTATCTGCAGCATCTGCCGGGAGGAGGGGCTCGTGCATCTCCACAAGAGCGCTATCGCCAAGGTGGTGGAGCATGGGAGCCGCCTCGCCGCCGACCAGGGCAAGCTCTCCACCCGGTTCGGGGAGATATCAGACATCGTGCGGGAGGCGAGCTTCTACGCATCGGCCAGCGGGTCTCCCGTGGTACTGGCACCCCACGTGAACGACGCCATCGAGCAGCGGTTCACCCGGTCGAGCCTGCTGATGGAAAAGCTTAGGGAGCTGATCCGCTCCGGGGTCATCAAGATCGATATCTCGGGCAGCAGGATCGGGCAGGTAAACGGTCTGTCCGTGATCGACCTTGGCGATATCATGTTCGGACGGCCCAACAAGATAACCGCGAGCATCGGGCTCGGCCGCGAAGGGCTCATCGATATCGAGCGCGAGGCCAAGCTCGGAGGGCCGATCCATACCAAGGCCGTACTCATCCTCTCGGGCTTTCTCGCCCACCGCTATGCCCGGGACAAGCCACTGAGCCTCTCGGCCAGGCTGGTCTTCGAGCAGAGCTACTCGGGCGTGGAGGGCGATTCGGCCTCATGCGCAGAGCTCTACGCGCTCCTGTCCGGCCTCTCGGGCGTGCCGATCAAGCAGGGGATCGCGGTCACCGGCTCGGTGAACCAGAAGGGAGAAGTCCAGGCGATCGGCGGGGTGAACGAGAAGATCGAAGGCTTCTTCGGCGTGTGCAGGGACCAGGGC
>JBASVF010000338.1:0-9233 GCA_049275795.1 Desulfomonilia bacterium | reverse complement strand
GGGGCTGTTGGGCGCCAGGGGGAAGTCCTCCCGGAAGCGACCCTCGCTGCCCAGGCTGCCGTAGACCTCGTCGGTGGAAACGTGCAGGAAGCGGTCCGTCCCGTGCCTCCTGGCCGCGTCCAGGAGCACCTGGACCCCCAGGATGTTCGTGCGCATGAATACGCCCGCGTCTTCGATGCTCCGGTCCACGTGGGACTCGGCCGCGAGGTTGAGCACCAGATCGAATGCGTGGCGCGAAAAGAGCGCCTCCACGCACTGGGCATCCGCGATGTCGCCTCTGACGAACTCGTACCTCCCCGGGTATGCTTCGGCCAGATCCAGGGTGTTCTCCAAGTTGCCGGCATAGGTGAGCAGGTCGAGGTTCACCACGCTCCAGTCGGGCCGGTTCGTGAGAATGTATCGTAAAAGGTTGGTGCCGATAAAGCCGCATCCCCCTGTCACAAGAACCTTCATGTATTCTCCCTGAGAAATGTCTGCTTCTGCTAAATCTTGTTTGCGCCTGTACTTGCCACCAGATTGCCGGCCTTGAGCAGGCTCTCGATCGTGCCGGCGTCGGTCCACCAGCCATCGAGTACAGACCACTTCATGGTGCCCTTTTGGATATAATCATTGTTCACGTCGGTGATCTCCAGCTCTCCGCGTTCCGAAGGTGTCAGCCCGTGGATGATGTCGAAGACCCGCGAATCGTACATGTAGATCCCGATGACTGCATAGTTGCTCTTGGGTTTTTTAGGCTTCTCCTCGATCTCCGTGATGCGATCGCCATCGAAGACCGGGACTCCGAAGCGCTGAGGGTCCTGGACCTCCTTGAGCATGATCCGTGCACCGCCGCCCTGCTCCTTGTAGTCCTTCACGGCCTGGACGATGTTCTTCTCGATGATGTTGTCCCCCAGCACCACGCAGATGGGCCCGCCCTCGGCAAAGGACTCTGCAAGGCTCAAGGCATCGGCTATCCCGCCTTCTCCCTCCTGGTAGGCATAGTGGATGCGCTTCAGGCCGAAATCCTTGCCGTTGCCCAGTAGCCTCAGAAAATCGCCGGCATTGTTCCCGCCCGTCACCACCATGATCTCGCTGATACCCGCATTCCTCAAGGCCTCGATCGGATAGTAGATCATCGGCTTGTCATAGACCGGCAAGAGATGCTTGTTGGTTACCTTGGTAAGCGGGTACAGCCTCGTACCCAAGCCCCCGGCCAGTACCACTCCCCTCATCGTCCAAACCTCCTTGCGTTGTGGTGCCCGTTCGTGAAGATTGCCGTCCCTGATACCGGACGATCCCCGTCGTTGCGCCCGGTTGCCCGCGTTTTGCCTTTCAGGCCGAATCGACTGGCCCGTAGCCGACCTCCACCAGGTACAGACCTTGCGGAGGTGCGGTCGGCCCGGCCTGGGTGCGGTCTCTGAGCGCCAAAATTCTTCCCACGTCGTGAGGTGCCAGGCTTCCCTGCCCCACCAATACCAACGTTCCAACGATGTTCCTTACCATATGCCGGAGAAAGCCGCTACCCTGTATGCTAAAATACACCCGCGGTTTCCTTGCTATGATACGGAACTCGAGGATCCTGCGCACCGTACTCTTGACCGATGACCCCGCGCCCATGAACGAACTGAAATCGTGCTCACCCACAACCAGGCTCGCAGCCTGTTCCATGGCGGAGATATCGAGCCTGCCCGGCAGGTGGAGGGCATACCGCGAAAGAAACGGGCTCAGGATCTCGGATTCGTCAATTATATAGACATACCTCTTGGTTTTCGCCAAATATCTGGCGTGAAAGTCGTCAGGTGCCTGACACACCTCCACGGCGGAGAGGTCCGGGGGAAATGTGTCATTGAGGGCCCTGAGCAGCCCTGCCTCGGGGATCCTGGAGGAGGTCCGGAAATTGACGACCTGCCCCAGGGCGTGGACCCCGGCATCGGTGCGCCCTGCGGCAACCACGCTGACCTCATGCCCCAGGATCTTCTCCAGGGATCGCTCGACGGTCTCCTGGACCGTCCTGCATCCCGGCTGAACCTGCCATCCGTGGAACGCCGCGCCATCGTAGGCAAGGATGATCTTCAGGTTCCGCATATCAGGCATCATTCTTGCTGTCCAATAGACGATTCCAGAAAGGAGATGCAAGAACAATCATGTTTCCAATGAAATTGAATGTAAATCCGGGTAGAAGGCAGGAGGAGATGAGGCTTACGGTTTCCTGTTCTCAGGAGGAATGCTCTTTTGAGGGCAAGACGCAGTACGTCTCTTCACGTGACCTGCGCATGGAGGTTCCCACCACGAGGGTCAAGGACACGCTGTTGAAATTCCTGAACCAGAATGTAACCGTGCAGGCCGGAAATGTAACCGTAACCGGGAAAATGCTGGGCTACACCATCGACGGCAACCGCTACCTGATCGGCATCGCGATCAGCAGGTCAGACCGGACGTCGTGGAAAAGGCTGCTGGAGGAGCGGGCCGGGTTCTCGCTCTTTGCTCAGGCCCCGAACGTCTCGGCCTAGCTCCTTCTAGGGCAGGCTGATCTCCCGAACGTCTTCCGGGCCGATATTCCCGAGGTACACCACCTGGATCCTGGACGCCTGGAAGATCTCCCGCGCGAGGGCCACGATGTCATCCTCCGTAACCGCGCGGATGTTCTCGATTATCTCCTCCTCAGGCACTTCCCGGTGGTGGTACATCTCGTTCTTGGCCAGTGACGACATCCGGTGGGTCGTGCTTTCCCGTGCCAGAAGGAGGTTCCCCTTGACCTGCTCCTTGACGTCGTCGAGCAGGATGCCGCCGAAATCCCCCTCCCTGATCCGCGCCATCTGCGCCATGATCACCTCCATGGTCCTGTCCAGGCAGTCCGGGGTGGTGCCCGCGTACACGGCCAGCACGCCGCAGTCCCGGTACGAGCTCAGGTAGGAGTAGATGGAGTACACGAGCCCGAGCTTCTCGCGGGCTTCCTGGAAGAGCAGGGAGCTCATGGATCCCCCGAGCATGGTGTTGAGCACGATATAGGACCATCTCCTCTCGTCGAGCATGGATGCCCCGGTGGTGCCCAGGGTGATATGAACCTGCTCGATATCCTTGGTGAATACCTTGATCCCTCCGTTGCCGCTCACGGCCCCGGCTTCCAGGCGCGCCTCCGCTCCGGCAGGCAGCACTTCGAACCGGGGTTTGACCAGCACGACCAGCTCGTCGTGATCGAGGTTTCCCACCGCGGCGATGACGATGGAGGAGGGGGTATAAAAGGAGGAAATGAACTCCGCGACCTGCTCCCTCGTAAACGAGCCCACGCTCGCGGAGGTACCCAAGATGGGCACCCCCAGCGGGGAAGTGGGGAAGAACGCCTCGGCGAACAGGTCGGTGACATGGTCGTCCGGCGTGTCCTCGGTCATCCGGATCTCCTGGAACACCACGTTCTTCTCCTTCTCCAGCTCACCAGGGTCGAGCTCAGCATTGAGAAAGAGGTCGAAGAGGATATCGGCCGCCTTGTCCAGGTGCTCGTCGAGCACCCGGGTGTAGTAGACCGTGTACTCCTTGGCGGTCTGGGCGTTAAGCACCCCGCCCAGTGCGTCGATCTCCTTTGCTATCTGCAGGGCGCTGCGCTTCCTAGTTCCCTTGAAGAGCATGTGCTCGGTGAAGTGCGCAATACCGGCGCATGAGGGCGGGTCGTGGCGGGAGCCGACGCCCACCCACACACCCAAGGAAACGGAGCGCACCCCCGGCACCCTGGCCGACAGGATGCGAACCCCGTTGTCGAGAACCGTGCACCTGGCCATGAGCGATCAGCGGGCGGTTTCGCTCAGGGCCTCTTTCCGGCTGAGACGGATCTTGCCGGTCTTGCTGTCGATGCCGATCACCTTGACGATGATCTCGTCGCCTTCCTGCACCACGTCGCGCACGTTCTTCACCCGCTCGTTGGAGAGCTGGGAGATGTGAACCAGCCCGGATTCCCCAGAGGGGAAGTCCACGAAGGCGCCGAAGTCCATGATCTTGACCACGGTTCCGCTGTAGACCCTCCCGAGCTCCAGCTCCTTGGTGAGGGACTGGATGATATCCACGGCCATCTTCGCGTGGTCTTCGTCCGGGGAGAAGATGTCCACCCGCCCCGAATCGTCGATCTCGATCTTGGTGTCCGTCCTGGCGACGATGTCCTTGATGACCTTGCCGCCCGGGCCGATGACGTCGCGGATCTTGTCCGGGTTGATCGTGAGGGTGTAGATCCTCGGAGCGTAGCGGGAAATGTCCGGACGGGGCGCCGCGATGGTCGCGTTCATCTTCTCGAGGATGGCGAGCCTGGCGGTCCTGGCCTTTTCCAGGGCCTGGGCCAGAACCTCCTCGGGGATGCCCGAGATCTTGATGTCCATCTGGAGGGCCGTGACCCCGTCGGCGGTTCCGGCGACCTTGAAGTCCATGTCGCCCAGGTGGTCCTCGTCGCCGAGGATGTCGGTGAGCACCATGTACTCATCGTCCTCCTTTATGAGGCCCATGGCGATGCCTGCCACCGGCTTCTTGATGGGCACTCCCGCGTCCATCAGCGACAGCGAGCCGCCGCATACCGTGGCCATGGAGGAAGATCCGTTGGACTCCAGGATCTCCGAGACGAGCCTGATGGTGTATGGGAAGGTTCCCTCTTCAGGGAGCATCTTGCTCAAGGCCCGCTCCGCGAGGTTGCCGTGTCCGATCTCCCTCCTGCTGGGGCCTCTGAGCATGCGCACCTCTCCCACGGAAAACGGCGGGAACGAGTAGTGGAGCATGAACGACTTGGTCGTCTCTCCGAGCAGGGTCTCGACCCGCTGCTCGTCCCGGGGTGTACCCAGGGTGACCGTTGCCAGTGCCTGGGTCTCCCCTCGCGTGAACAGTGCCGAGCCGTGCGTGCGGGGAAGGATGCCAACCTTGCAGTCGATGGACCGGATTTCGTCGAACCCCCTGCCGTCCACCCGCGTCTTGCGCTCCTTCATGAGCCTGCGGACGATCTCTTTCTCTGCCCTGTCGAACAGGTCCCGGACAAACAGGTCGCCTTCTTCGGTCTGGTCGGAGAAGCGCTCGAGGATCTGGGCCTTGAGCTCGTCGATGCGCGCATGCCGCTCCTGCTTGGAGCTCGCTCCCGAAACGATGGCCTCCATCCCGGGCGCCACGGCATCTCTGACCTGCCGGTAGAGCTCTTCGTCCTCTCTCGGAGGAGTGAAGGGGTTTTTGGGCTTTCCCACCTTTTCCCGAAGCTCCTCGATGGCGTCGATGACCTCGAGGATCCTGGCGTGGGCGACCTTTATCGCCTCGAGAACCGTCTTTTCGGGCAGCTCGCTCGCCTCGCCCTCCACCATGACGATGGCGTCGCGGGTACCCACCACGATCAGCTCCATCTGGCTGTTGGCGAGCTGGGCAACCGAGGGATCAATGACGAATTCGCCGTTGATGAGGCCCACCCGGGCTCCGCCGATGGGGCCGTTGAAGGGGATCCCTGAAATGTGCAGGGCGGCGGATGCCCCGTTGAGTGCGAGTATGTCGGGGGTGAACGCCGGATCTGCGGAGAGCACCATGGCGATCACCTGCGTTTCGTTTCGATACCCCTTGGGGAACAGGGGCCGGATCGGCCTGTCGATGGCGCGGGCCGTGAGGATTTCCTGGGTGCCCGGCCGGCCGTCTCTCTTGATGAATCCCCCCTTGATCCTTCCGGCGGCATAGCTCATTTCCTGGTAATCGACCACCAGGGGGAGGAAATCAACGCCCTTGCGCTCCTCCTTCGCCGTTGCCGCGGTCACGAGGACCACACTGTCTCCCTGGTAAACGAGGACTGAGCCGTCTGCCTGCCTGGCGACCTCGCCGACGCTAAAGATCTGCGGAGCGCCTTTACCTCTTGCTTCGATTTTCATGGTATCTCCTATTTCCGGAGATTCAAGGCCTGGAGGAGTTCCCGGTACCTCTTGACATCCCGGTCCTTGATGTAATTGAGAAGCCTTCTCCTCTGACCGACAAGCATCAGCAGTCCTCTCCTGGAGTGATGGTCTTTCTTGTGCGTCTTGAAATGCTCGGTGAGAGCATTGATTCGCCTGGTCAGTATCGCAACCTGCACATCCGGGGAGCCTGTATCAGTCTCGTGTCTCTTGAACTGGTCGATGATTTCTTTCTTTTCCTCAGCTTGTAAACCCACTTCTTTATCCTCCTGGTAACCGTTTGTTCTCATCTCTATTTTTTGCAACGAGGGAACTTAACACACCACTTGATCCGCTGTAAATAGCTAATCGGGGCGGAATCCCCGCTCGATGTATCCCCAGATTCCTCCCGAGGGCTGGTGCCGTGCAATGCATAGGAGCTTGTCGTCGGTGTTTACCACGGCCACGTAGTCCCCTGCAGCGGAGGCCACCGTATCCATGATCCACGAGACCTGGATGGGGTTGCCGTCGAGGATGCCCTTTACTCCCGTGGCGGTGGCCCTGACCTTCTCGATGTTCAGCGCCCGGGTAAGCGGGATGACTATATCCTCTCCGGAGCATGCCCGTTCCTTGAGCTCATCGAGCGTCAGGGCGTCGTCCACGTGGAAGCCTTCGCTGCGCAGCCTTCTGAGCTTCCTCAGGTATCCTCCGTACCCCAGGTGACCGCCCAGGTCACGGGCGATGGACCGGATATAGGTGCCGCGTGAGCAGACGATCCTGACTTCCAGCCAGTCGGGCCCTGATGCGAGAATATCCGCCCTCTCGATGTGCACCTGCTTTTCCCTCGGCGCAATGTCCACATTGGCCCGGGTCAGCTTGTAGAGTGGACGCCCCTGGTGCTTCTGCGCACAGTACCTCGGAGGGGTCTGGTTGATCCATCCCGTGTGCTCTCTGAACCATGCCTCGGCAGCACCCACATCGATGGCGACACCCTCGAACCGCTCGAGGGGGGTGCCCGTCAGGTCATCGGTATCGGTCGTCATATCGAAGCCGATGGTGGCAAGGTACTCTTTCTGGTGGGCGTGCATGAAGGGCAGAAGCTTGGTGCCCTGGCCAACGCCCACGCACAGAAGCCCGGTGGCGAACGGATCGAGCGAGCCGAAATGTCCGGCGCGCCTGACCTTGAGGATCTTCATCACCTGGTCCACCGCCTTGCGGGAAGTGATGCCTTCGGGCTTGTCGATGAGCACTACGCCTTGTTTACCCACTTCATTCCTTCCTCGATCACCTGGTCTATCAGCTCGTCAGCTCGCCCTTTCCGCGTAAACCCTGCAGCCATGCCGTGCCCCCCGCCCCCGAAGGCCCGGGCCGTGTTCAAGGCCGAATCGGTGCTCTTGCTCCGGATCGAGCCGTGGACGGTATCCGGGTTGAGCTCTCTGAGCAGCACGACCATCTCTGCGCCCGAGAGAGAGGCGAGCTCCTCGACGATACCCGAGGCATCGTCCGGGCTGGCCCGCATGGCCCCGAAGTCCTGGTAGCGGATGTAGCTGCCGAACACCTTGCCTGCCTGCACGAGCCGCTCCATGACCAAGCAGAGGATGTGGTAGTACTTCAGGCTGCGGGTTCTCTTCAGGCGGTATGCGATCTGGCTCGGGTCGGCTCCTGCACTGGAGAGCTCGTAGGCAACCCTGAACACCCGGGGCGAGGTGTTGGAGTGAATGAACCCCCCGGTATCCCCGAACAGGCCCATGTAGATGTTCGATGCGATCGCCGGGGTGATTTCCACGCCCAAGGCCTGGATCAGCTCGTAGACCATCTCCGAAGCCGAGGACTTCTCGGGATCGATCCAGTGGATCTCACCGAAGCTGTTCTGCGTGCGGTGGTGGTCGATCACCACGGTTTTGCCCTGGGGCGTGACCCCGCCCAAGAGCTTGGGGTCGGAGACATCCAGGAGCACGGATATCTCGGGGACGACCCCCTTCTTCTGGCGCGGCTCGGCAGTGAACAGCAAGGGCTCGGGGATGGGAGTGGGATAGATCAGGCGCACCGACTTTCCCAGCACATTGAGCGCATGGGCCAAGGCGCGGCTCGATCCCACCGCGTCTTCGTCAGGCCCCTCGTGGGTGATGATCTCGAAGCGCTCGTGGCGATGGATGATCTCAGCTATCCGGTTCTTCATCTTTATCCAGGTTCTCCAGGATCCTGTCTATCTTCGACCCATAGTCGAAGGATTCGTCGTAGATGAAGGAAAGCTCCGGGATGTGCTTGATGCGGAGCTCCCTGCTCAGCTCGCGGCGCAGGAAGCCGGCCGCGCTCTCCAGGCCCTGCCGGGCCTTTTCCTTCCGGGCCGGATCCAGCATGCAGAAAAACACGTGGCCCACCCGCAGATCGACGCTCACCTCGACGCCGGTAATGGTCACCCCGTCCACCCTGGGGTCCTTTACCTTGCGCTGGACGAGCTCGGCCACGGTCTGCTTGATAAGGTCGCCCACCCGGGCTTGTCTCTTGCTCAGGAGCTTCATATATGGATGATCTCCGTCTTCTTGTCGATCAGCTCCACGCCGGGATACTCGACGAGGAACAGGAAGACCCGGTCGAGAATCGAATTGACGTGCGCGGTATCGTTGCTGACCAGGGCGATCCCCAGGGTGGCCGCCTGCCACTTGTCCTGGTCGTCCACCTCGGCAATCGAGACATTCATCCGCGAAACCCGGTCCTTGAGAGACTTCAGCGTCTTGCGCTTCTCCTTGAGGGACCGCACCCCGTTGATTCTGAATCTGATCTTGCAGGCCCCCAGGATCACTCGAGCTCCGCTTCCACCTTCTCGCGCGTGAAGGTCTCGATCACATCGCCGAGCTTGAGGTCATTGAACCCGCTCAGTCCGATGCCGCACTCATAGCCCGACTGGACCTCCCTGGCGTCTTCCTTGAAGCGCTTCAGGGAATCAACCCTGCCCTCGAAGACCACCTTGCTGTCACGCAGCAGGCGGGCGCTGGCGCCGCGGGAGATCTGTCCCTCGGTCACCATGCATCCGGCAATGATCCCCACCTTGGGCACCTTGAAGAGGTTTCGAACCTCGGCCCTGCCCTGGAAGACCTCTTCGTACGTGGGCTCGAGCATGCCCTTGAGGGCCTTCTTGATGTCTTCGATCAGATCGTAGATGATGGTGTAGAGCTTGATGTCCACGTTGTACTTCTTGGCAAGGGCCTTGGCCGTGGGTTCCGGCCTGACGTTGAACCCAACCACAATAGCCTTTGCCGTCGAGGCGAGCAGGATGTCGTTCTCGGTGATGCCGCCCACTGCGGAATGGATGATGTTGATCCTGAGCCCCTCGCCGGTTTCGATTGCCTGGAGCGAACCCTGGATCGCCTCCACGGTACCGTGCAC
>JBASVF010000337.1:0-4404 GCA_049275795.1 Desulfomonilia bacterium | reverse complement strand
CGTCAATCTCGACCCCGGCATCCTGAGCATGGAAAACATCTGCCTCGCCACCACCAAGCCCTACAGCCACCGCATCTACCTGACCCGGGGCATCTGGGGCGAGGTCACCCTCATGTACAGGAAAGATTCCTACCAGGCGCTGCCATGGACCTATCCGGATTACGCCTCGCCGGACATGGTGCGGATCTTCAACTCACTCAGGGCGCTCTACAGGGAGAGATCACGATGCCGAAGAGCATGACAGGGTTCGGGCAATCGGACGCGGGCGGCTTTCATGTCGAGATCAAAGGGGTGAACCACCGGTACCGCGACATCCGGGTGCGGCTTCCCCGCGACCTCTCGTGCCTCGAGATACCCGTGCGCGACCTCGTCCAGGACCGGATCGCCAGAGGCAAGGTGGAGGTGAACATCACCAGGGGCTCCTCTATAGACGAACAGGCGGGCCTGGCCGTGAACCGGGATCTCGCCGGGAAGTACTATGCCGACCTGACCGAACTGGCCGCGGAATTCGGCGGCGAGGTGACTTTCCGAGATATCCTCGCCCTGCCCGGGGTCATGGCCGAGGCGACCCCGGATGCCCGGGAGCAATGGCGGGTGATCGAGGAGGGCGTCATCGCTGCACTGGATTCCTTTACCGCCGCACGGGAGGAAGAAGGAGGAAGGCTCGGGCAGGACATATCGGCGCGCATCCAGACCCTGATCCGGATGCATGCAGACATGGAGAAGATCGCCCCGTCAATGGTGGACGCCTACCGCGAACGGCTTACCACTTGGCTCCAGGAGCTGCTCGGGGAAAAGGCCGAACTGATCGACCAGACCCGGCTGGAACAGGAGGTGGCGATCATGGCCGACCGGTCGGACATCACCGAGGAGCTCGTGAGGCTCAGCAGCCATCTCACCACCTTCCGGGATCTCATCGCAGACCCCGGGATCTCGGTCGGCAGGCGGCTCGACTTCATGCTCCAGGAAATCAACCGCGAGCTCAACACCATCGGCTCCAAGAGCCAGTCCGTGGCATTGAGCCACGCCGTCATCGAGGCAAAAGCCGAGGTGGAGAAGATACGCGAACAGGTCCAGAACATCGAGTAATGAATGAATGTACCGCACAATGAAAGGAGTGTTTTATGGGCAAGCATGACACGAAACTGCTGAACATCGGATTCAACAACGGGGTTGTGGCCTCACGGATCATCGCCATCGTCAACCCCTCATCTTCCCCCATGAAACGGCTGAGAGAAGAGGCCAAGGAACGGGGCCAGCTCATCGATGCAACCCAGGGAAGGAAGACCCGCTCCATCATCATCACCGACAGCTCCCATGTCATTCTGAGCGCGATCCAGGCCGAAACCATCTCCAACCGGCTTTCCGACGGCAACAACCACCGGGAGATCCCCAGGGATAAGGAGAAAGAGTGAGGGTTTTCATATCCGGCCCTTCCGGAGTCGGTAAATCCACCATCATAGCCGAAATCCTCAAGCGCAATCATGACTTCGTTCTTTCGGTTTCCTACACCACCCGGGCACCCAGGCCCCGGGAGATCCATGGGAAAGACTACTTTTTCGTCACACGCCGAGACTTCGAAGAGATGCTCTCGAGAGGCGAGTTTCTCGAATGGGCCCGGGTGCACGACAATCTCTACGGGACCTCGGAGCCATGGATTCGCGCCCGGGAAGCTGAAGGAAAACACATACTCCTGGACATCGACGTCCAAGGGGTGAGGCAGGCCAAACAGAAGGGCTCGGCCGGCGTCTCCATATTCATCCTTCCTCCTGACATCGGCGAGCTCGAGAGGCGGCTGGCCAGGCGCGGCACCGAGAGTACGGACGCCTTTCGCCTGCGGCTGGAGAATGCCAGGCACGAGCTCAGATCGTGGCCCCTGTACGACTACCTCGTGGTGAACGAGGACATCCTCAAGGCGGTGGAGGACGTGCAGGCTATCATCACCGCGTTTCGGTGCTCGCGCGCCGAGATGATCGGGAGGGTCCCATGGCTAACGGAGATCGGATAATCTTCGCCCTCGACGTCGGCGATACGGCTTCGGCCCGCGATTGGGTGAAAAAGATCGGGTCTAAAGTAACGTGGTTCAAGGTGGGGCTCGAGCTCTTCAGCGCCGCAGGGCCCGAGGTTGTGCACCTCATCACCTCTTCGGGACTGAAATGCTTCCTGGACCTGAAGTTCCACGATATCCCCAATACCGTTGCAGGGGCGGTGAGGTCGGCTACGAGGCTCGGGGCCGGGATGATGACCGTGCACCTCTCCGGCGGCCGAGAGATGATCAGGGCCGCGCTCGATGCGGCCCGCCGGGAATCGGAGGCGCTCGGAGTACCCAGGCCCGGGATCATCGGGGTGAGTGTGCTTACCTCGCTTGGCCCGGACGACCTGCCGGGCCTGGGAATATCCAGGCCGCTCAGAGAGCAGGTGACTTCCCTGGTGGAGCTCGCCTGCGAAGAGCAGATCGACGGGATCGTATGCTCGCCCGCCGACCTGGAGTTCGTCCGGCCCCTGGTCCCCAGCACGGCCGTGATCATCACCCCGGGCATCAGGCCAGCATGGTCGGAGGCGGGCGACCAGAAAAGGATAGCGACCCCGAAGGCGGCGATCGATGCAGGGGCGGACTTCATGGTAATCGGCAGGCCCATCAGCCGCGCACCGGACCCCCTTGACGCTGTCGACAGGATCATCAGGGAGATCGAACCGTCCTGACGCTTGGAAGTACCAGCAGGGATACCGGTTGACCGCGCGGTTTTTATCCCCTATTCTCATGACTCATGTCGATCCGTGTCTGCTCAGGCATCTACCGTTCCCGGGTTCTCCAGTGCCCGTCACGGGGTGTGCGACCCACCACCGACCGGGTGAAGCAGGCCGTTTTCTCCACCCTGCCTCTCGATTTTAAAGACACCGAGGTGCTGGACCTGTTTTCCGGGTGCGGAACCCTGGGCATCGAGGCGATCAGCAGGGGGGCAGCCATGGTCACCTTTGTTGACTCCTCGCCCCAGAGCATCCAGGCCGTGCAGAAGAACATCGAATCACTGGATGCCGGAGAGCACGCCAGGATTATCCGGTCCGACGCCAGCTCTTTTGTCCGAAGGTGCGAGCAGACCTTTGACGTGATTTTCATGGACCCTCCCTATGACAAAGGGCTTGCGTCGCAATTATCCCCTCAGGTATATAAGCTCCTCAAAAATGGAGGCGTTCTGGTGATCGAGCATTCTCCCCGCGAGCTGATTCCCGTCACACCGTGGAAGGCCAGATCCTATGGAGATACCGCGATCACCTACCTAAGGAAGGAAGCCTGATGAGCAAGAAGATCGCCGTGTGCCCCGGGTCGTTCGATCCCATCACCAACGGACACCTGGATATCGTGTACCGCGGCTTGAGCGTGTTCGACAAGGTGGTCATCGCAATAGGCCGCAATCCTCTCAAGCAGGACCTTTTCACCACCGAGGAAAAGCTCGAGATGATCCGGGAGTCGGTCGGAGACAACCCCCGCATCGAGGTCGACACCTTCGAGGGCCTGCTGGTTGACTACCTGCAGAAGATCCATGCCTGCGCGATCCTGCGGGGGCTGCGCGTCATCTCCGACTTCGAGATGGAGCTGCAGCTCGCGCTCATGAACAGGCGTCTGTGCAGCAAGGTGGAGACTTTCTTCCTGATGACCGACTACAACCATCTCTTTGTAAGCTCCACCATCGTCAAGGCAACGGCCGCCGCCGGAGGGTCGGTGGAGGGTCTGGTGCCCGAGCCTGCACTCAAGAAGCTTCGCGAGAAATTCCCCAGGATGAACCGATAATCGACACTGCACGAGGAGGAAGATCGAGCATGAAGATTTCCAAGGTGGTATCCGGCATCCCTGCATCCCCCACCCTTTCGCTCACCGCCCAAGTCAAGAAGCTCAAGGCTGAAGGCAAGCAGGTCATCGGCTTCGGAGCCGGCGAGCCTGATTTCGATACCCCCGATTTCATAAAGGAATCAGCCATCGAGGCCCTCAGGAAGGGCAACACCAAGTACACCCCGGTCGACGGCATGCCCGAGCTCAAGGAGGCCATCTGCGCCAACGTGCATGCCGACTACGGCCTGAGCATCAGGCCGGAGAATGTGATCGTCTCATGCGGAGCCAAGCACAGCCTTTTCAACCTCTTCCTGACCCTGTTCGAGGCCGGGGACGAGGTGCTCTGCCCCGCCCCGTGCTGGGTATCCTATCCCCCCATGATCGAGATCACCGGCGCCAAGGCCGTGATCATAGACACCCGCTCCAACGGAATGCAGCTCACCGCGGACATGGTCAAGGAGGCAATCACACCCCTCACCAGGGGAATCGTGATCAACTCCCCGTCGAACCCCACGGGCATGGTCTTCGAGAAGCGCGAGCTGGAGCGCATCGCATCCCTGTGCGTGGAGCACGAC
>JBASVF010000336.1:0-14385 GCA_049275795.1 Desulfomonilia bacterium | reverse complement strand
GGTCAGGACTGCAGCGGCGGGATGCGGAGCTCCTGCACCGGCCGGGACCGGCGGCGGGGCGTAGCGGCGCGGTGGAGACCCCGGATGCGCCGCCGCAAAAGACCGGGGTCTGCTGGAAAACCAGCGGAACGCTCATCGATTCCCGCACAGGCAGCTGCCGCCGGGAGCCTTATCAGGTCTTCTTTGCCTTGAACCGCCGGACATCGATCCCGTACTTCTCAACCTTGTACTGGATGATGCGCTTGGTCGTACCGAGCAGGCGCGCTGCCTTGCTCTGGTTTCCCTGCGCGTCCTTGAGCGCGTCCACGATCAGCGAGCGCTCATAGGCACTGATCAGACTGGAGAGCTGGCCCAGCTTCTTCTTCCCGGGCACGACCACCTTCATCT
Source organism: Desulfomonilia bacterium (assembly GCA_049275795.1). Lineage (GTDB taxonomy): Bacteria > Desulfobacterota > Desulfomonilia > UBA1062 > UBA1062 > Phosphitivorax. The sequence continues at coordinate 13,998 of JBASVF010000336.1, read as the reverse complement.
GGAGCGAGGGCGGCAGGTGCACGCTGTCGATGACATCCCCCGAGGCCAGCAGCACGGCCCGCTCGATACAATTTTCCAGCTCCCGCACGTTGCCTGGCCAGTGATAGGCCAGGAGCGAGTCGATGGCAGGGGTGGAGATCCGCTTGACGCGCTTCTTGAGCTGCCTCGAGTACTTCTCTACGAAGTAGTCGGCGAGCAGGAGGATGTCTCCTCCCCGTTCCCTCAAGGGGGGCATGTAAATGGGAAAGACGTTGACCCGGTAGTATAGGTCGGAGCGGAATCTCCCCGAGGCCACGTCCTGCTCCAGGTCGCGGTTGGTGGCTGCAATGATGCGCACGTTGACCTTGACCACCCGGGTGGTGCCCAGGGGCTGGAATTGCCGCTCCTGGATCACGCGCAGCAGCTTGGCCTGGGCCAGGGGCGAGAGCTCGCCCACCTCGTCGAGAAAGATCGTACCGCCGTGCGCCTCCTCGAACTTCCCGCGCCTGCGCTGCAGCGCTCCGGTGAAGGCGCCCTTCTCGTGGCCGAAGAGCTCGCTCTCGATCAGCGTGTCCGGCATGGCCGCACAGTTCACCTCGATGAAGGGCCCCTCGCTGCGGGGCGAGTTGCGGTGGATGGAGCGAGCCACCAGCTCCTTGCCCGTGCCCGTCTCGCCGTGGATGAGCACGGTGGTGCCCGAGTCCGCGACCTGGGAGATGAGCCCGAAGACCTCCCTCATGCCCTTGGAGTTGCCCACGATCTCTGAGGAGGGCCTCTGGGTCCTACCCAGGATGTTCTTCAGCCTCCGGTTCTCCTCCTCGATGGCCCGCGTGTGGACCGCCTTGGCGATCAGGTCGGCCACCTCCGAGAGGAAGCGCAGCTCATAATCCTGGTTGTCGACCTGCCGGGCCACCTTGTCGGCCGAGAGCACACCCTCGACCTTGCCGTCGTAGATGATCGGCACGCACAGAAACGAGAGCTCGGAGCGGTCCAGGAAGCGCCGCGCACCCGTCCGGTCGAGAAAGTGCTCTTCCTTTCCCAGGTTTGCAATGACCACGGGCTTGCCGGTCTGCGCCACCTGGCCGGTGATCCCCTCGCCCGGCTTGTAGGTGATGTCGAGCCCATCGATATCAACGCCGTGGGCCACGTCCAGGATCGCCTCGCCGGTGTCGCGGTCGAGCACGGAGATCATGCCGCGGTCCATCCCGGTCTGCTCGCTCAAGGTCTTGAGCACCTGCTCGAGCTGCTCGCGGAGATCGAGCGGGGTGGCCATGATCTTCGCCAGGGCGTGAAGCACCTCCAGATCTTCGTAATCGAAAGACGTCATCGCTCCCTTCCCTGCACCAGTCCTCGACGGGCCGTACCCGCGGCCCTCAAAAGGGCGTGCTCTCGATTTTCCGCCCCTATTTCCCAATCTTTTTCCAGCCTGTCAACATCATTTCGACAATATTTAGCCCCGATTTTCTTTTTACACATTTATGTTACTCATAGCCAGGGTTCCGATGGGTTTCATGTGTATGGTTCCACGCGATTTGCGATCATTCCTCCCTGGCGCTTATCTTGCACTCCCTGCCGGGGAGCCGCTGGTACGCGAGAGGGGCGGCAGGAAACCCGGTCGGGGCCGGGCCGGGCTGGCCACGGGCGTTTCAGCCTTACCCGGGAATGCACCCGATTGTCATCCCGCCCCACCCTACCGGGGCGGCCTGCGCGTGCATCGTCCGGCCTTCCCTCGATTCACGGCTTCACCCAGAGATGGAAAATGGGTATAGGGGACGGTGCGGGAGGCAGGGTCAGGCGATCTAGGGCCGGGCCCCGCGGTCCCGGGTTCATACAGGAGAGCGGAAGATGCTGAGCAAGAGGATCATCGTATGCCTCGATGTGAGAGACGGCAGGACAACCAAGGGCGTCCGCTTCGAGGACAACGTGGACATCGGCGACCCGGTGGCCATGGCCAGGGACTACTACGAGCAGGGTGTTGACGAGCTCGTGTTCTACGACATCACGGCCTCGCACGAGAAGCGGGGTCTCATGATAGACGTGGTGGCCCGGGTGGCGCGAGAGATCTTCATCCCCTTCTGCGTGGGAGGAGGCATCCGTACCCTCGACGACATGTACCGCGCCCTGGACGCGGGCGCCGAGAAAATCAGCGTGAACTCCGCCGCAGTGCTCGACCCGGAGCTCATATCACAAGGATCCCGGCAGTTCGGCAGCCAGTGCATCGTGCTGGGCATGGACGCCAAGAAGGTCCCGGCCTCCGCCGCCATACCCTCCGGCTACGAGGTGGTGATCAACGGCGGAAGGATCTTCACGGGCATGGACGCACTCCAGTGGGCAACCAAGGCCGTGAGCCTGGGCGCAGGCGAGATATGCCTGAACTCCATCGATGCGGACGGCACCACCGAGGGCTACGAGCTCGAGCTCACCGGCATGATCTCGCGCGCCGTGAGCGTCCCGGTCATCGCATCGGGCGGCGCCGGCACTCCCGAGCACCTGCGCGACGTGTTCCTGAAGGCGGGCGCCGATGCCGCCCTCATTGCATCCATGGTCCACTACGGCCGCTACACCATCCCGGGCATCAAGTCCCTGCTCAGGGAGGCCGGGATCCCGGTCAGGGACGCGAGCTGATCGTTTCCAGGACCCCGTCCCCTTCTCATCGGATTCTCCCCGGACCGGCCTCTCCCGGCACGGCCATGCCCCATGAGGCCTCCATGCCTTCCGGGCTTCCTCGTACGGCGGTTTTCCCGGGAGGCACGGCAGGCCTTCCAAGCGTTGAGATGGATCGGGCGTGCGGTATTATGTATCACAGAACAAAGCGCTGAGAAGCCCCGAGGCGCGGAATACCTCGCGTTCCGGGGGCCGGGTTCTCGCACTGCGAAACCAGTCATTATCGGCTCGTTCACAGCTCAAGGCACAGTATCGTCAAAAAGGAGGACAGGACCATGGCGGTAACCGCGGCGGAACTGGAAAAGTATCTCAAAGGCGTCGACTACCCGGCCAGCAAGAGCGACCTCATCGAGAAGGCCCGATCCAACGGCGCTCCCAGCGAGGTGATCGACCTCATCAACAACCTCTCGGAGAGCCAGTTCAACTCGCCGAACGACGTCAGCAAGGCGTTCAGCCATTCCTAGGAAGACCAGGCGAACCGGGAACCGGCCGCCCCGCGGAAGGCGGCAAAACAGGGTACCGGCTCTTTCCAGGGCCGGTACCCTTTCCTTTTCGCCCCGTCCTCCCTTCAAGGAAGGACCCGCTTCGCTCTAGTACAGGAAGATCGGGTGGGAGTCAGGGTTCTTCCCGAAGCAGGTGAGATCGTCGATCTTCTCGATCTTCGGCCCTTTCAGAAGTGCATACAGGGTACGCTCCACCCCGATGCCGCCGCCCATGGTGTCGGGGAAGGGCGGCCTGCCGTCCCTGCCGCCCATGTGCACCGCCGTGAGGAACGGGCCGTAGCCATCCAGGATCGAGATGTTCTCCAGGACGCCGTTGTTGAAGACCGGGACTTCGGGAATGATCCTGTTGTCGATGAGGCGCTGGACGATGGGCTCGTAGAGCCACTCGCGGATCGCGCCCGAAAGGATCTCCAGGGCGCTCCCGTAGCTGTTCGTTGCCCGCAGCAGCGGCTTGGCGCAGAGGTCGTAGTTGTAGATCATGTCTGAGGTATAGGCGCTCAGGGGCAGCTTCGACCCGTCGGGCTGCAGGTAGGGGTAGATGAGATCGTAGTTCTCACGCATGATCCCGGTGATCCAGAAAAACTGGCTCGATATCTCGTTTCCGACCTTGGCATCGGTATCGAGCCTGCCGTACCTCTCGATCACATCCATGTGTTTCACACGCGGGAAGGGCCTCTTGGGCGCCTCGAGCGCAACACCCAAGGCCTTGAGCTCGTCCTCGTTCTTTGCGGCAATCGCCTCGCAGGCCGCTACGATCATGCGCTCGAAGAAATCGATGATCTTCTCGAAGTCCTCCTTGAGCACCTTCTCGACCATGCTGCGGGAGTTCAGGTAATCGTCCATTCCGATGCCGCGGTTGCGCCTGAGCTCGATATCGATCTGGGAGAAGTCGATGAGGTACTTGCCCCGCTGCTTCTTTTGCGGGCTCTCGATCTCGAGCCTGATGTTGGGGGAATCGACGTATATCCCCTTGATATGCCTGTTGAAGCACGCGAGAAACTTCATGTAGATCATGGAGTGGGTAACCACGTAGGGCATGCCCTTGTAGTGGATGGTGGGCACGTGCTCCACGTCGTGGGCCAGCGGGTCGGTGACCGGGCTCATCTGCACCCGCTCCAGATTTACCAGGCCTTCATCGGCGAGAAAGTTGCTGATCGCGTTCACGAAGGACGTGCGGATCTTCATGGCGCAGTGAAGCGTTTCGTTCGTCCACTTATTGAGGTAATTGTCCTGGATGAAACCTTCGAGGGACATGCCGGACTGGACGAGCGACGCCTGGAATCTGAAGAGATCTTCACCGATAAAAGCCATACATACCTCCTTGGTGCGTTGTTGTTGCCGGACCGCGGTTCGGCTTTTAGGAACATCCGTCCCGCATGCCTTCACCCGGTCCGTGCGGCCCTGACCCGAGCAACCAGTGTGCCAGGCAGGGTCATTGATACTCCAAAGGCCGGAGGACTGCAAGGATGCACTGGCGTTCCGCACGGCGTCTGACGGCAGTCTGGCCTGCAGGATGGAGCCCGGGCCGCCGCGGGGGACCTTGGCCGAGCACTCCGAGGGCACCGGGTGTCTGCCGCCCTTCAACTTTTCAACATTATTGTTCAGGATCGCCCCAGGCGGCCAATTTTGTTGCATTCCTCCGCGGGCTTGCAGCGCCGGGTGCGCCCTTTAAGCCTCTTCGGCGTCCCGGGGCCCGCGAAGCATGGTCTTTTCGTGATCAGAGCCGGCGCCTGCCGCAGCCCTTGGGAACCTCGGTGGGATACTCGCCGGTGAAGCATGCCTCGCAGTAGCGCTCCGGGTGGTCCACGGTCTTCAAGAGGCCCTCGTGGGAGAGATATGCGAGCGAGTCGGCGCCCAGGTAACACCTGATCTCCTCGATGTTCTGGTTGCAGGCGATGAGCTCGCCGCGGGCGGAGATGTCGATCCCGTAGAAGCAGGGGTTCATGACCGGGGGAGAGCTGATGCGTACGTGCACCTCGCTCGCACCCTTCGAGCGCAGGAGCTTTACGATCTGGCGCATGGTGGTGCCCCGCACGATGGAATCGTCTACCAGGACCACGCGCTTGTCCTCGATGACACCCTGCACCGGGTTGAGCTTGACCCTCACGTCGAGGTTGCGCTTGTCCTGGTGGGGGGCGATGAAGGTGCGGCCCACGTAGTGGTTGCGGATCAACCCGATCTCGTATTTCACCCCCGAGGCCTGAGAAAAGCCAAGGGCCGCCGTGTTGCCCGAGTCCGGGACCGAGATCACGATGTCCGCCTCGCACGGCGACTCGAGGGCGAGCTGCTTGCCGAGCCGCCTGCGCACCTTGTCGACCTTCTCGCCGAACACCAGGCTGTCGGGCCGGGCGAAGTAGATGTGCTCGAAAATGCACTGGGAGACCGCGGGAGCCGGATCGAGGCGGTGGGAGCTCATTCCGCCGGCGTCGAACACCAGGATCTCGCCCGGCTCCACGCTGCGTATATACTGCGCGCCGATGATGTCGAAGGCGCAGGTTTCCGATGCAACCACGTACGCGCCGTCGGATAACCCCAGCGACAGCGGCCTGAAGCCGTATGGATCGCGGACCGCGATCATCCGCTCCGGGGTGAGCACCACGAAGCAGTAGGCGCCGACGAGCCTGGAGAGCGCGTCTTTGAACATGCCCAGGAAGGTTTTCTCCTTCGAGCGGGCGATGTGGTGCAGAATGATCTCGCTGTCCGAGGTGGTCTGGAAGATCGACCCTTCGAGGCTCAGCTCGCGCCTGAGCTCACGGGCATTGGCAATCGTGCCGTTGTGTGCCATGGCAATCCTTCCAGCCTTGCACTCGATGGAGATGGGCTGTGCATTGGTGAGGTCGCTCGCACCCCGGGTGGAGTAGCGGTTGTGGCCGATCGCAGCCGTGCCTTTGAGCGCAGGCATGGCATTCGGATCGGAAAAGACTGACCACACCAGCCCGGTGCCCTTCTTCAGCCTGATTTCGCGCCCGTTGGACGAGGCGATGCCGGCGCTCTCCTGCCCGCGATGCTGCAGGGCATACAGCCCCAGGTAGGTCTTCTCGGCGGCTTGGGGATCGCCATAGATCCCGAAGACGCCGCACTCCTCGTGTGGGTGATCGTCGTGTTCCCGGTGCATGAACCATCCTTTCATGATGTGTGGTTTAGCACAATGATCCGGTATGTGAAGTATATTAATTCCCTGTCGTTCCAATACCCTGCATGACGGGCCGCACCTATCCGGTCACATGGAGCATGCCTTTTGCTCCGGCGCACCGGTGGTTCGGGGAGAACGGTTAAGGCACCTGCCCGGTCATGCCTTCAGTCTCTTCCCTGCTCCAGGGCATGATGCAAACAGGATACCAGGAGAGGCACGGAGGTTTTGGCTTACGAGTACGGTAAAACGTGCAATGTATTGTTTCACCGCTGCAGAGAGCGTACCGGGGCTCGAACGGGGACGAGAGATCGCGACGCTTTTGTGCCGTTTTTCGCTGATGGAACATGCTGGCCGGGAGGACCTTGAGTTTCCCGGCAGGGACGAGATAATGATCCCTATGAAGTTCTACTCACGGCTCCAGTCCGATCGGAGGATCGTGCTCGTCGTATGGATCGCGATCTTTATCATGAAGCTGTCCATCGGCATATCCCACGTGCTGGCGGCCAGAAAAGAGCGGGAAGCCCCCTCCCGGAGCGTGCCGGAGCTCCCCGGGTACCGGGGGCATGACCCGGAGGCGCGCCGGGCGCTCGACGACTGTTCCCGGTCACTCACCCGCGCCATCGATACCTACCAGCGAAACAGCCAGCGGGAGCACCTCCTGGCCGCGTACGGCTACCTCGTGGCCGCCCTCACCTCGCTGGCCTCCATCATCCTGGAGCTCAGGTCCCTGGCCGGGGAAGGAAACTTCTTCTCCAGGGGCCCGGCCTGAGCCGGGCATCTGACAGGCGGCCCTGACATATCCGCGGACCTGACAGCCTCCTCTTTCTGGGGATGGTCCCCCATCCCGAGAACCCTCCCATGGAACTGCCTCAAACCGCAAGCACCGGCTCAGGCGCTTCCGGTCAGAAGCATGACGATCCCCTTGCGGATCATCATCACGGCAATGGCCGCGAGCAGGAGGTTTGCGATCTTGGAGATGATCTTGGCTCCTGCACTTCCCAGCAGGCGGTTGAGCCCGCCTCCGAAGGAGAACACCGCCCCGGCGATCAGGATGTTGAGTAGAAGAGCCGATGCCGTGGGCAGGGCGCCGTAGGTGTCCAGGAGCAGGATTGAGGTGGTGAGCACGGCCGGACCGGCAATGAGCGGCACGCCCAAGGGGACTGCACCCGGGTTGTGCGTGTCGACTGCCTGTTCGTGCTTCTCCGAGGTAATCACGTCGCTCAGCGCGATGACAAAGATCAGCAGGCCGCCCGCGACCATGAAATCAGCGATCGTGATACCCATGAGCCGAAGCAGCTCCCTGCCGCCGAAGAGAAAGAGCACCGCAACCACTGCCGCCGTGAGCACCGAGTCGACAATGATCCGGCGGACCGCCCTAGCGGGAAGGCCTCGGGTGAGGCCTATGAACAGCGGCAGGGTTCCCACTGCGTCCACGGCCACGAAGAGCGGAACGAAACACAGGAAAAACTCGTTCATGTAAGAAGGCGCCTCCTTTTCCCGGGCCTGCCTCCGGCTGCGGCCCGGAGGCCTGCCACAACCCTGCGGATACGCGCCCCGGGCGCATTTTCCTATTCCAATACAATACCGGGCACAGGCGAAAAAGAAAGTCCCTCAAAAAGGGCTGCCTGCCTTGAGGAAAGCAGGACCGTCCCCTTGTAGAGCACCTTGCAGGGCATTAGTTTAGTATCAATGGGGAGGTGGCCTGAGACGGGGGTGCCGGATGGCGAAGGACTATTACGAGGTCCTGGGCGTTCCCAGGAACGCATCGGCAAAACAGATCAAGGAGGCATACCGCAGGCTCTCCAGGAAATGGCATCCGGACATCAACCCCGGCAACCGGGAGGCCGAGGAGAGGTTCAAGGAGATCAGCAGCGCCTACGACGTGCTCGGGGACGAGGAAAGGCGGAGACTCTATGACGAGTTCGGAGAGGAGGGACTCCGGCCGGGCTTCGATGCCGAGAGGGCGCGGGATTACCGGCAGGGCTTCCGCGGCGCCAGCCGGCGCGCGCAGGCGGGAGCCGGGCCGGGCGGCGGATGGTCCTCGGAAGGCTTCGGACGCTTCAGCAGCTACGAGGACATCTTCGGGAACGTCTTCGACATTGGGCCAGGAGGCCGGGCATCCCGGGAGCAGGAAGGCGGAAGGGACCTCGAGCACGAGCTCACCATAGACCTCGTTTCCGCGCTCAAGGGTTTCCAGACCGAGATCGCCATCGATCGGCCGAAGGCATGCCCCACCTGCAGGGGCAGCGGGCTCGATCCCCGGGCCGAGCCCTCCCCGTGCCCGGTCTGTGGCGGCACGGGCAGGCTCGACGTATCGCGCGGCCCCATCCAGTTCACCAGGGCCTGCCCTCACTGCGGAGGCACCGGCAGGATGGGATCGCCCTGCCCGGCCTGCAGGGGCCAAGGCGTAGTCACCGGTACGGAAAGGATCAGGGTCACAATCCCTCCCGGGGTGGCACAAGGCTCGCGGATCAGGGTTCCGGGCAAGGGAGAGCCGTCCCTCGCGGGCGGCCCGCCCGGAGACCTCTACCTCGTGGTCCATGTGAGGGACCACCCCTTCCTCAAGCGCGAAAACGACGATCTGACCATGGAGGTGCCTGTCACGGTGGGCGAGGCCATGGCCGGGGGCCCCATCACGGTGCCCACCCTCGACGGCCCCATCAGGGTCAAGGTCCCGCCCGGGAGCCAGGGCGGCCGGGTGCTCAAGATCAGGGGAAAAGGCGCGCCCAACCCCAAAACGAAAAGACACGGAGACCTCCTGATTCGGCTGGCGGTCAGGGTCCCCTCGACCGACGACCCCGAGGCCCTGGAAGCCGCGCGAAAGATGGACAGGCTCTATAACCGTGATGTTCGGGAAGGTCTGAAACTCTGACCCGGGATCCTTTCATTGCTCTCTTGCGCCGCCGAGATTTCTCCTGTTATAAATCCGCGTAACGGGCAGGCGCACCTCGCTGCCCCGGTTTTTTTGAATGAAGAGTAACGATTTCACATAACCATAACACAGAGAGGGGCGGCTGTTTTTCCACTCTTTCCCGCAGCCTGGCTCCTGGTGCTGGAGACACGCCAACGCATGAAAGACCAATTACGGCACGTACACCAGAAGGTAGAAGACGTCGCGCGCAGCGACTTTACCCAGCTCAAAGAGAACATGACCGTACAGCAGGCGCTCGAAGCGATCCGCGGGGAAAAGCTGGGCGAAAAGATCGTGTACTTCTACGTGGTGAACGACGACGGGGCGCTCGTAGGGGTCCTGCCCACCCGGAGGCTGCTGGGCGCGCAGCCCGAGGAGAAGCTCACGGACATCATGGTCACCAACGTGGTGACCATTCCCCGCGAGGCAACGGTGCTCGATGCCTGCGAGCTGTTCGTGATGCACAAGTTCCTGGCCTTTCCCGTGGTGGACGATCACAGGAGGATCGTGGGAATCGTCGACGTGGGGTTCTTCACCGACGAGGTATTCGACATCGCGGAAAAGGAGCACCTGGATGAGCTCTTCGAGACCATCGGCTTCCAGGTCTCCCAGGTGAGGGACGCAACAGCCGTCAAGGCGTTCCGGTTCCGTTTCCCGTGGCTGACAGCCACGATCTCGGGCGGCACGGTCGCCGCGATCCTGGCCGGCCTCTTCGAGATGACCATAGCCCGGAGCCTCGTGCTGGCCTTTTTCCTCACCCTGGTGCTCGGCCTCGGGGAGAGCGTGGCCACGCAGTCCATGGCGGTCACCATCCAGAAGCTCAGGCATTCCCAGCCCACCATGGCATGGTATGCCCGGAACTTCTTTCACGAGATCGGCACAGCCGTGCTCCTGGGAGGCGCCAGCGGGACCGTGGTGGGCCTCATCGTCCTGCTCTGGCACGGAGGGGTTCTGCCCGCCTTCTCCGTGGGAGCGAGCATCCTGCTCGCCATCTGCTTCGCCTGCTTCCTGGGATTGAGCGTCCCCACGATCCTCCACCGGCTTAATCTCGACCCCAAGATCTCCTCGGGCCCCCTCACTCTGGCCCTGGCTGACATCTTCACCCTGCTGTCCTACTTCGGCCTCGCAACCCTGCTGCTCTAGCCCGGAGGGGCCGTTGCCCGGGCATCAGGCAGCCAGGGGACAAGACCGTCCTGCCCCCGGGTCAGGGCCTGCCGACCATCATCCGCCTCACCTCCCGCGCGATGTCTTCGAGGATGTCGTCGAACTGCCGTCTCATGTCCATCATGTTCTGCCTCATTCTCATGGCCACCTCGACCCCGGGCAGATTGACGTCCATCTCTTCCACGAGGATCTTCGCCACCCTGATCGCCTCCAGATCCCTCAGCGTGAGCATCCTCTCTCGGCCTTCCCCGGCGGGAGGGATGCTGATGATCTCGCAGCTCTCCAGCGTCTCGATGAAATCCTCGTCGACGCCGAGCGTCTCGACGGCCTCTCGTATCGTCCAGGAGTCCTTTTCCATATGCACCTTACCTCAACATGCATGGGGAGATCCTCCCGCACGGCCGGACGGGGCCTGCAACCTTAAGCGCGACCGGGCAGGCTGTCCTTCTCACCGGCGGCCTAGCCTTCCCCGCCGCACGAGGTCCATACCCGGGCATGGGGGGCCTCAGCGGGGAACCCGCGAAAGCCCGATTCCTACCCCCCACCGGCGGCGGCTGCAGTCCGCCGGGATCCTGCACCACCTGAGTGTGCCCGTGCTCTCGTTGGTCACCGGTACGTCCATGCTCGCAGCAGGGATCTCGAGCATGTGGGTGCGTGCCTTGCCGCCCGGTTTCGCCTCGCGGTCACACTCCAGGTAGAGGCCGTCCTTCGAGTCGTTCCTGATGGCGGCCTCCAAGAACTCGCCGCCGCAGCAGGTGAGACACCTGATCTCAGTGAGCATCCGCTGAGCCGCTCCCCGTTGTTCCTCGTTCCCCCTCGCCGGTGCCATCGCTTCTCCCCCTGCCCCGATCCTCCATCAATGCAACCCTTACGAGCCGGATGTTAGGGCCCTTCCATGTACTTATACTGCGGTATGGGTCACGGCACTCAACACCGCCCGAGGCGGCCGGTGCCCGGGCTCATACTCTTTAACATTCCCTTGAACCGGGCGGCCCCTGCACCCGGGACCATGCTCTTTAAGCGCGGTCGGCCGTCACGACAGGAGAAGTCTTAAGCCAGCGAGAAAGAGGAACCCTGCCACGAACAGGCGGAAATGCCGCTGGGGAAGCCCCTGGAGAAACCTCCTGCCGAGAAAGGCCCCGGCGAGCGAAGCGGGCACGCACAGGACGAGGGCCGCCGCCAGGGGCCCGCCGAGGTCCACCCCTGAGAGCCAGTACCGGTGAATACGGACGATATCGATGAAGAAGGCGATGATGCCCGAGGTGAAGACATAGGTCTCCTTGGGCAGGTCAAAGGCGGTGAGAAAGGCCGACCTGACTGCCCCGCCCACACCGAAGAAGCCGGCAAAGAGCCCGGAGAGGAGCCCTCCCGCCACCGCGGTAATGTTGTTTCCGGGAAGGGCCCAGGTGCGATTTACGAACAGGAAGATCACGTAGGCCATCAGAAAGAGGCCCAGGATCTTTTTGACCTCGAGGTCCCCGGCCGCAACCGTGAGGGCGGCGCCTGCATAGCTTGCCGCCATCCCCGGGATTCCGAAGCCCAGGATGAGTCTCCACCTGAGACCTCCCTTGAACAGCAGCATATTCCATGCGTCACCGAAGAGGTGGATGATCCCGACGAACATCAGCGCCACGGGCAGGGGCACAAAGACCGCCATCACGGGAATCATGATGGTCGAGATGCCAAAGCCCGTTGTCGTACCCACGGTCGAGGCAACGAGGGTGAGGAGGACGAGGAGGGCCGCCTCGACAGTCACGGCCTGCCCAGCCCGGAACAGGCGCGCGCCCGGGATGCCCGGCCCGTGCCGGGCTTGGCCCTTGACTGCTGCTTATCTCGATCCTTTCCTGAGTGCCCGCTGTCAGCTTTCATTGTTTTTTAAGGCCCTCCATTCCATCATGCGCTCCCGGGCCCCTGATCCTGCCCGGCGACGGGTGCGCGGGCTCATAGCGGCCCGAAGGGGCCATATCACTTCAGTATGGAAGTTCTCTGTCGAATCAAGGGCAGGGTTTAACCCGTTTGCGAAGGACGGCCTCGAAGTCCCGGGGCATTCGAGACCGAGCAGGCCCGGCTTTCAGTCCAATGACGAGGTTCTGAGCAGGTAGGACGAAACCATGTCCCAGTTTCCACCCAGGATCATGTGGCGGGGCAGCCTGTAGGGATCGGGATTCAGTCCCGCGGGCACGATGGCCTGCCCCCACGTCAGCGAGAACGCGCACCCGTAGCCTTCCTCCCGGAGCATGTTCCTGGCGGCATCCGAGCTTACCCCGCCAGGATACACGAAGGCCGTGACCTCCACCCCCAGCCTCTTGCGGAGCGTCTCCCTCGAGAGCCGGATCTCCCTGGCGAACGCCTCGGGGTCGGCTTTGTAAAGCTTCCCGTCCAGGGGAAGGTGGTAGTAGCCGTGAGAGGCGATTTCGCAGCCGTCCCGGACGAGCTCGGCGAGCTGGTCCCAGGTGAGCGCGTACGGCGCCTTGCCGATCACTCCCGGGTAGACGGCCAGGAGCGGGCGGATGTTCCGGGGCTTGAAAACCTCACGAAAGGCCCGGTAGACGCTCTGGTTCCCATCGTCTATGACCACGAGCACGTTTTTCGTTCCCGAAACCCTGCCCTCGGAGAAGTCGCGGTAGGTAACGAACCGGAATCCCCTGTCTGCGAGAAAGTCCATCTGCGAGGCAAGCTCGGGAAGGGAGATGTCGTAGGGGAACTTCCCGCTGCCGAGGAACGAGTGATAGCAGAGCACGGAGACCGCATCCCGCGCCGCATGGCACTCCGCCCAACCTATGGTGCAGCACACCAGCAGGATCGCCAATACCTGGAGGCGCCAGGTGTGTGTTTTCATAGCTCCAGCCTTCCCAGGCGGGGCGTATCCATTCCGGGACAAAAGAACGGCCCGGAAGGGCGCCCCTTCCGGGGCATCTTATACCTGAAACCCCGTAAGGCCTGCCAGTGAAATCAAGCGAACTCCCTGCACGAGGCATGGCGCTCCCACGAGAGGGCAGACACCCTGGCAGGAAAGGCCTGCAAAAGGCCGGTCCTGGAGGCTGCAGGGGGGTCCTCCTCCCGAGCCCTTGAAAGAGCGCGGCATCATGATCCCCGGAGAACGGGCATCTGTGTTCAGGGGGGCTTCCCCCGGCCGTCAGACCCTCGCCGGCACCAGCAGCAGCGGCACGCCGGAACGCCGCGAAACGAAGTAGCTCACGCTTCCCAGGAAGAGCTCGCCGATGTAGCCCCTGCCCTGGCTCCCCATCACGGTCAGCGTGATGTCGCCCCGGCTGGTCCGCGCCAGGATGTCCAGCTTGGGCGAGCCGTAGGTGAGCTCGATGTTCACCTCGGCGTCCCCTTCGGCCTGGAGCTCCGCCTTGATCCGCTCCATGCGACCGGTGTCGATGCGATTGAACTCCTCCAGCCTGTCGGCGAGGTGCGGGTCGATCCTGGAGCGGTCCTGGACGTGGAACAGGGTGATCCGCCTGGCGCCCAGGGCCGCGAGCTGCTTTACGTAGGAGAAGGCGCGCTCGGCGTTGTCCGAGAAGTCGGTAGGAAAGAGCACGTGCTCGAGCGGCCTGCACTCAACCTCGGCGCCGGAGACCTGGCCTTCCTCGCGTCTCGTTCCCAGGTACTGGATCAGCACCGGCACGCTCGCGCTG
>JBASVF010000335.1:0-5726 GCA_049275795.1 Desulfomonilia bacterium | reverse complement strand
GGCCTGGAGCTTGCCCGGGTCGGGCGCAGCCTGGGTGTGGCCCTCTCGTGGCTCATGCACTGCCTCCTGAGCCGATTCGTGTTCCTGGGCTTCTGCACCGACGGGCAGAAGCTCTCGTACCTGCCGCTCCTCGCCTCCGGGGCGAAGACGCCCTGCCTGGCCGTATCCGAGCCCGGCGTGGGAGGGCACCCCAAGCGCCTGACCACGACCGCGCAACGGCACGGCGACTCCTGGCGCATCACGGGGGAGAAGACCTTTCTCAGCAACGGGCCGATCGCGGATCTCTTCGTGGTGATCGCTGTAACCGGAACAAACCAGGGCAGGAAGGAGTACACCGCCTTCATCGTACCAGGGGATAGCCCGGGGCTTAGGAAGACCGGGCCCATGGACCTGGGGTTCCTGAGGCCGTGCCCCCACGGAGGGATCGTGCTCGAGGACTGCGAGGTGCCTTCGGAGAACGTGCTGGGCAGGCAGGGGCATGCCTATGATGATATCGCGCTTGCCTTCCGCCGGATCGAGGACGTGATGATGATGGCGCCCTTCGTCGGAGGAGCCCGGGCGCTGATCTCCCTTGCCGCCGGGCTGCTCGCGCCCGCCGGCGGGGAGCTCTCGAAGGAGCGGGCATACCTCCTGGGCGGGGCGGTCGCGGCCGCGGACTCGCTCGAGGTCCTCGCCCTGGAGGCGGCGTCCCTGCTCGACGAGTACCGTAAGGACCACCCCGCCGTCGCCTCCATCCCCCTGTTCATGCGCAGCACAGCGGCCCTCGTGCAGGAGCAGGTCCAGGGCCTGGTTCGCTCCGCAGGCATCGAGACGGGGCAGCCCTACGACTCTCTTGCCCGTGACCTGGAATCGTCGCTTCGCATCGCGGCAAACGTGGCCGCAATCAGACAGGAGAAGCTGGGCAGGTCGCTCGCCGGCTGAGGTCCCGGCTTTTTCCGGGCCGTTGAGCGTCAAGGCCCGGCGCCGGCCCGTTCCTCTCCCTGGGGCCGGAAGCGCCCGTGGACCCGGGCTTTCCTTTGCCTGTCCCGCCCGCCATAGACGGCCCCGGCTGCCTGCACGGAAGCATACGCCCGTTCTGAGGGATGCACATATGCCTGTGCCGCGTGGATGGCGGCCTTGAGCGGAATTTCTCGGAGAACATCCCCCTAGCTCCATCTGGTTGCAATTTTCGTATTGATTTCGGTAGGTCGTGGTGATAGGGAGATATCGCTTTTTGCTTCGGCTCCTCTTCCCGGCTGCCCAGCCGAATGGAGCGGATGCAGGTTTTTCTTGTTGAGGTGAAGTCTTATGACTGGAAATTGCAAATCCAACGGCCGGGGTACGGCTGTTTCAGGGGACACCCAGGAGCGCAGGATCCTCGAGGAAATCGAAGACGGCTACTACGAAGTCGACCTGGACGGAAACATCGTCTTTCTCAACGAGCCCATGTGCCGGATGCTCGGCTACGGCCAGGACGAGCTCCTTGGCATGAGCAGCCGCGTGTTTGTGGGGAAGGCCTCGGCGCAGCGGGCATACCCGGTGTTCGAGCGGGTGCTCAGGACCGGCAGGCCCCACAAAGGGTTCCGCTGGGAGATCACCCGGAAGGACGGAGAGCGGCTCTACGTCGAGACGTCCATCTCGCTCATCCGGGGCCATGACGGCACCCCGAAGGGGTTCAGGGGCATCTGCAGGGACATAACACACAGGGTCAGGGCCGAGGAGGAGCGCCGGAGGCTCGAGTCGAGGCTCCACCTGGCCCGGAAGATGCAGGCCATAAGCACGTTCGCTGGCGGGGTCGCCCACGACCTCAACAACGTCCTGAGCGGCCTGGTGAGCTACCCCGAGCTCATTCTCATGGATCTGCCCGCCGACAACCCCTTGCGGAAGCCCATCTCGACCATCCGCCGCTCCGGCGAAAAGGCGGCCGCCATCGTGCAGGACCTCCTCGCAATCGCCGGCAAGGGCATCCCGACCCGTGAGACCATAGCCATCCCATCCCTCGTCACCGGGGCCATGGCCTCGCCGGAGATCGGCAGGCTGAAATCCGAGCACCCGGGCCTCGACATCACGGTGGAGCTCGAGGAAGAGCTGCTGCCCGTCAAGGGCTCCCTCACCCACCTGCAGAAGGCCCTGGTGAACCTCGTGCTCAACGCCTCGGAATCCATCCGGGGCACCGGGACCATTGCGATCTGTGCGCGCAACACCTACCTCGACTTGCCGGTGAGAGGCTACGAGACCGTGGTGGAAGGCGAGTATGTCGAGATGCGCGTCTCCGACAGCGGGCCAGGCATCTCGAGCGAAGATTTCGAGAGGATCTTCGAGCCCTTCTACACGAAGAAGGTCATGGGCAGAGGCGGGACCGGACTGGAGATGACAGTGGTCATGGGGATCGTCCAGGATCACGACGGGTACATCACCGGCGAGAGTTCCGAGGACCGCGGCACGGTCTTCACCCTGTTCCTCCCCGCCTGCAGGGAGGCTGCTGAGAGAGAGAACGGACAGGACCTCCGTGACTACCTGGGCAGAGGCGAGCAGATCGTGGTGGTCGACGACGTGGACATGCAGCGCGAGATCGCCACCCATATCCTCACCCGGCTGGGGTACTCAGTGCTTTCGTTCTCGAGCGGCGAGGAGGCGGTGGAGTACATGAAGCACCACGCGGCGCACCTGATGGTCCTCGACATGATCATGGAGCCGGGAATGGACGGGCTGGATACCTACCGCGAGGTCCTGAAGCACCATCCCGGTCAGAGGGCCATCGTGGTGAGCGGGTTCTCCGAGACCGACCGGGTGCGCGAGCTCAAGAAGCTCGGGGTGGAGACCTTCATCAAGAAGCCTTACCTCGCCGAGAGGCTGGGCCTTGCGGTGCGCAGCGAGCTCGACCGGTAGCCGCCTGACCTTGCCGGACACATGCTGTGGTCTTCCTGGCCGGGCTTCTCCACCATGGCCGACCAGAGAGTCATCCCGGTGGAATGCCGCGGCCGGGTACCCGATCCTGCCGGGCAGGGATTCAGAGGAGGGGATTGCCCGCACAAGGAGGGCCTAGGCTGCTCGATGCCACAGAGGCCAGGGGCCGGGCCGGTGCACGGCAGGCGATCATTTCTCAACGGCCGTGACGTTCCCTCGTCTTTTGGAGGAGACCGGTGTTCGAGAGCCGCGCCGCGATTCCTTGTTCCGGGCTCTCAAGCCGGGATGCGAGTGGAGCTCGAGAGGATGTACTCGTAGGCCGCGAGCGCTGCCTTGGCGCCCGCTCCCGCGGCCACCACGATCTGCTTCTGTTCCTCGTCCGTAACGTCGCCGGCCGCGAACAGGCCGGGAATTTCGGTCGACTGGTCGGGCTTCACCGGGATCTCGCCTTTCTCGTTGAGCTCAAGGAGATCCTTGACCGCGTCGGTGTTGGGGGTCAGGCCGATCTCCAGGAACACCCCGTCCACCATGAGGTCGAACCGGGAGCTGCCGTCGATCGACTCGACCCTGATGCCCTTGAGCCTGTCCTGCCCGAGAAACTCCCTGACCTCGGTGCCGGGATGGAGCTTCACGTGCCGGTTGCTTCGCACCTCGTCGATGAGCACCGGGTCTGCCTGGAAATCTGGAAGGATGTTGAGGATATGGATCTCCCGGGCAAAGGGCAGAAGGTCACGGGCCGAAGAGAAGGCCGAGTTGCCGCCGCCGATGACCGCCACGGTCTTGTCGCGGTAGAGCGGGGCGTCGCAGGTCGCGCAGAACGCGATGCCGTGGCCGATGAACCGGCTCTCTCCCGGGATGCCGAGCCTCCGGTACTCCTTGCCGGCGCAGTAAATTACCGAGACGGCCTTGTAGGTCGCACCGTCCGAGGTTTCCAGCACGAAGAGATCTCCCTGCTTTCTTATCGAGCGGACGGTCACGTCGAGCAACTCAGCGATGGAGTAGCGCTCCACGTGGTCCCGAAACATGCGCGCGAGGTCCTGGCCGGTGATGTCCGGGGTGCCCAGCCAGTTGTCGATGCTGGCCGTGTTGACGATCTGGCCCCCCAGCTTGTCGCCGATGAGCGCCAGGTCCAGGCCCTTGCGGGCGGCATACACCGCGGCTGAGAGCGCGGCAGGGCCGGCCCCCACGATGATCGTCTGGTACACCCGGTCGGGCTCTGCCTTGCGTGCGAACCGCTCCCCCCTTGCCTCGCGCACCTGTGCGTCGATGCGGTCATAGACATTGGGTTTGACGATCTTGAGGATCTCCATGATGGCGTCGAAGGCGGGCAGCGCACCCTCGAAGGAGGGAAACTCGTTGACGATCGTGCGGGGCACCCCCTGGACGAAGTACCGCTGGACGAGCTGGGGGTACTCGGCGGCGTCGATCATGTCAGCGCGGATATTCTCGTTTGCCACGGCCATCTGGTGGGCCAGGTGCACCATCCGGGGGCAGTAGGGGCAGGTGAGGGTGACCATGACCTCCAGGTGCACGGGCACGTCGATGAGCAGGAGCACGTCCTCGATCTCCTTGTCCAGCCCCGATTTCCCCCGCGAGACCATGGTGATCGCCTCGATGAGCGACCCGAACTCGTAGCCTGCGGTAACGCCGTAGAAGCGGATGCCGTAGTCGCGCTCGCCGATGATCGCCGTTCCCGGGACCCTGACTATGCCGTACTCCCGGGCTTTTTCGGCGTCCTTGAGCATGTCGAAGACATCGAGCGTGATCTTGTCCGAGAGCCCGGCCACGCTCCTGAGAAGCTCCTCCTGGTGCCGGCAGGACTCGCAGGCCATCTCCTGGGTGAAAAACACGATCCTCACAGGCCCCATAAGCCTGGAAAAGATCTTCTCGAGCTCCTTCCTGGTCTTTGCATCGATCATCTCGGCCATCTGCACACCTCCGTTCCCGGCCCCGCCCCCTGGTTTCCCGCGGGGAAAGGCCCGCACGCAGCCATAGCATGTATTTATATTATTTATATATAGTATGGAACGCTGAAGGGAAGTCGAGGACGCAAGCAGGGAGCAGAGGCACGCCCCCGGCGGGAAGGCCAATCTTCCTGGGGTGGGCCGCCCCGGGGCTTCTTCACGGCTCGATCGCGACCGACACCGGCTCGGGCTCGAGTGCGCGCTCCAGGTCCCGGGGATCGATCTCCACCATGAACCCTCGCTTGCCCCCGTTGATGAAGATCCTGTCGAGCTCCAGGATCGAGGCCTCGATGTAGACCTTCAGCCGATCCCTGGTGCCGAAGGGGCTGATGCCGCCGACCCGGTAGCCGGTGTGCCTCTCCGCGGCCTTCACGTCGCAGGGTGCCGCCCGCTTCACCCCAAGCCGTCGGGCGAGCGCCCTGGTGGAGACCTCGCGGTCACCGTGCATGAGCACGATGACGGGATGCTTTTGGCCGATGTCCATCAGGAGGGTCTTGATCACCCGGTGCTCGGGGATGCTCATGCAGACTGCGGCCTGCCGGGTGCCCCCGTGCTCCACGTAGGGGTAGAGATGGGGAATGAAGGATATCTTGTGCTCCCGGAGAAACCTCACTGCCTGGGTTACGGGATAATCGTCCTTGTTCATGGCCGCCTCGTTACGGACCGCTCCCGATCCTGTCAACCCTCCCGGGGTCATCGTCCGAGCCCTGCTCATCCCCGGTTACCGGCCGCAGCTTTTACCGAGAGGCTCCGGCGTGCACGGGCCGACCGTGCGCTCGCTCCCGGCCCTATGGTCACGGCCGCCGCCCCGGGTAGCACCCGGAGCGGGATGCCGGGCTTTCTGCTGCAAGCTATGGGGAAAACCTCTGTGTCACC
>JBASVF010000334.1:0-5606 GCA_049275795.1 Desulfomonilia bacterium | reverse complement strand
GTGCCGGGCGAACACCCGTACCCGTTCGAAGAGCTCAAGTGCACCTTTCAGGATCTTCTCCGCATTCTCGGAGGCCGCGTGCTGCTGCCAGGTGAGCGCAACGGTCCGCAGCAGGGCGATGAGCGTGGTGGGCGTGGTGATGATCACCCCCCTGTCAATGGCGTCCTCGATGAGCGTGCTGTCGTGGTCGAGCGCGGCGCTGAAAAAGGCCTCGGAGGCCAGGAAGAGCACCACGAAGTCGGGCGCGGGATCGAACTGCTTGAAGTACTCCTTGGAGGACAGCGCGACCACGTGGCTGCGCAGGGCCTGGGCATGCCGGGCCATGAGCTCCTGCCTGAGCTTCTCGTCTTCGGTGGAGCAGGCTTCCATGTAGGCGCTGATGGGAAGCTTGGCGTCCACCACCACCTGCCTCCCCCGGGGCAACCGGATGATGAGGTCGGGCCGTTTCACGCCCGAGTCGGTCTGCACGCTGGGCTGCTCCGTGAAATCGCAGCGGGACGACATGCCGGAGATCTCCACGACCCTCCTCAAGGTGATCTCGCCCCACCTGCCCTTGACCTGGGGAACCTTGAGCGCGTGGGAGAGCGACCTGGTCTGTTCGTGGAGCTGCTCCTGGGTCCTGATGAGCTCGGCGATGTAGCGGGTGAGGTCGCCGTAGGCGCTCTGACGGGCGCCTTCCATCTCCCTGAGATGGGACTCGTAGCGCTTGAGGGCCTCCTCGAGGGGCTTCACCAGCGCGCCGATGGCCTCCTGTCTCTTGCCTAGGTCGCCCTTGATCTCAGCGGCCAGGCTCGAGAGGGTGCCGCCCGCGAGATCCAGGAAAATCCGGCTGTTGTTCTTCAGGGCGTCGCCCGAGAGGGCCTGGAAGGTTTCGGCGAGCTTGGCGCGGGCTTCCTCGAGCAGCTCGCCCTGCTGCCGCAGAGACTCCTGGGCATCCTCGAAGCGGGTCTGGGCCTTTACACGCTCGAGCTGCTCGGCCTCGAGCAGCTCGCGCAGGCCCCGGACCTCCTCTGCGCTGCGGCGATTGTCTTCGACCAATCCTTCAGCGTGCTGCCGGGCCCGTGTCAGGCCAGGGAGATATCGGATGGCCGCCAGGAGCCATCCCAGCACGACCCCCCCTATGCCAGCTGCAAGGATCACGATAAAATCCACTGTCATTGCCCTTCCTTCTACCACAGCTGGCACCCCCTGGGAAACCCTGGAGGTGAAACCCCTCTTCCTTACGTGTCGATGGGCCGCCCCAGCCTGATGCTGTAAGCCTGGTCCCTTGTCACGATGATGTGGTCGTGCACGGGGATGCCCAGGCCCTCGCCCAGCTCGGTCAGCGCCCGGGTGAGCCGCTCGTCGTGCACCGAAGGGGAGAGGGTCCCCGAAGGGTGGTTATGGATGAGGATCAGGGCTGAAGCACCCCTTGCGAGGGCCGTCCTGAAAACCTCGCGGGGATAGACGTGGGCCATGTTGACCGTGCCCCGGCACAGGCGCTCCAGGTGGATGAGCCTTCCCGCGGCATTGAGGCACAGGAGCAGGAAGTGCTCGCTCTTCTCCCCGCCGATCTCGGCCCGGACGTACCGGAGCACCGCCTCCGGGCTGTCCAGCACCGGGGCGCTCTCCCCGACGGGCTCCAGGCACCTGCTCATGCAGGCTTTCACGAGCCGGATGAGTGCGACGGAATACTCGCCCAGACCCTTCCTGTCCATGAGCTCGCCGGCCGGTTCGTCGAAGATCCGCCTGAGCGATCCGTACTCCTTCAGGAGCTCCTTGGCCAGGGGCTTGGTATCCCTTCTCGGGATGGCATAGCCCAGCAGCAGCTCCAGGAGCTCGTAGTCGCTCAGAGCCTCCCTGCCCGCTGAGAGGAACCTGGTCCGTAGCCGGCTGCGGTGCCCGTCCGAGTGAGAGCTTTGTTTGCTCATGCCCCGCCTCCTTCCCGGCACTTTTACCCTGGCAGCGAGAAGAACGACCAGGGCAGCACCTCGTCCGGGCCGCGTTCGCGCAGCGCGTAGTAGTCCGGGTTGCGTGGCCAGCCTCTCAAGACCTCCTGCCAGCGGGAGGCATCGACCGAAGCCATCCTGGCGATGAGCTCCAGGACCCGGCGGTCCCCCCGCGAGATCAGGGCCTGGAGATAGGCCCACTTGGGGCCCTCGAAGCTCACCGTGACATTGCTCTGCGAGGAGAGCCCTTTTGCGATCCTGCGGATCCTCTTCTTGGCCTCCGCCGGAGGTACCATGGCAGCGCGCTCGTAGCGGGAGTGGGGCTTGGGCACCATGGCGTTGATGCTCACCGAGACCCTGCCGATCCGGCGGTTGCCCCGCGACACCTGGATAAAAGTCTGGCGGATGCGCTTGACCAGGTCAACGGCCTCATCCAGGTCCTCCTGCTGCTCGCCGGGCAGGCCTACCATGAAGTAGAGTTTGAGATTCAGGATTCCGCCCTTGACCAGGGAGACCACGTCCTCCAAGATCGCCTCGCGGCTCACCCGCTTTCCCAGCCCGGCTCGCAGCTCGTCCGACCCCACCTCCGGGGCGAGGGTCGCCTCGTTGACCCCGGAGTCCTTCATGTACGTAAGCAGCATTTCCGATATCATGCCCAGACGCAGCGAGGGAGGCGCGATCTTCAGACCGAGCGAGCTCACCTCCTCGAGGAGCTCTCCGAGCTGGGGGTGGTTGTTCAGCGAGGTGCTCACCAGGCCCAGCTTCCTCCCCGTGACCGCCGCCTTTTCCAGGACGGGCATGAGGTGCTCCATTTTCACGGGCCGAAACGGCGAGTAGATCTCGCGGGCCGTGCAGAACTTGCACTGAAACGGGCAGCCTCGGGCTATCTCGACGAGAAACAGGTCCTTGAACACGGTCGAGTCGGTGAGAATCGTGCTGTAACCCGGCCGCTCGAAGGGCTCCACCACGGAGATGACCGGCCTCGGGCCCTTAAAGCCGACGATCTGCTGCTCCTCCTCGTAGACCGGGGAGGTCAGCGAGGGCAGGTAGACCCCGGGTACCGTGGAGAGCCTCTCGAGGAACTCCCCGCGGCTCGTGCTCGAGGAAAAGGCGTCGAAGAGCGCACCGGCCAGAGGCTCGCCCTCGCCCAGGAAGCAGAGGTCCAGGGCCTCGGCCGCCGGCTCGGGGTTGATGGTGGCCGCGGCTCCGCCCGCCATGACCAGGGGCCCGCTCCCGCGGTCGCGCGCTCTTATCGGGATGCGGTTGTCGATGAGGATCTTCACCATGCCGATCCAGTCCAGCTCGTAGGAGACGCTGAAGGCGACGAGCTGAAAGTCGTTGAGGGCCCGGGAGGACTCCACGGAACGGGGGCTGTCCGTGAAGAATCGCTCGCAGACGATCCCGGGGTGGGCGTTGAGCTCCCGGTACATGGTATGCAGGCCCAGGTTGGACATCCCCACGAAGTAGGTGTTGGGGTAGACGAGCGCTACGTTCAGCCTGCCCCCGGGGTCCTTGCGGACCGCTCCCGTCTCATGCCACATCGATACCCAGGCCCTTGATCTTGCGGTGCAGGTTGCTCCTCTCCACGCCGATGAGATCGGCGGTCTTGGAGATGTTGTACCCGCACTCCCTGAGCTTGTTCTCTATGAACATCTTCTCGAACTGCGCCCTGGCGTCCTTGAGCAGCGGGATATCGATGAGCTTGTCGGTCGGGGATGAGTGCCTCGTGCTCAAGGGGAGGATGTCATCGGCCGTGATGGTATCGCCCGGCGTCATGATCACCAGCCGCTCCACGATATTCTTGAGCTCGCGCACGTTGCCCGGCCAGTCGTGTTGCATGAGCTTGCGGATCGCTCCCTCGGTCATGGTCTTCTTTTTGCCGCCCTTGAGCGAAGAATACATCTTGAGGAAGTGCTCCACCAGCTCGGGGATGTCCTCCTTGCGGTCCACGAGCCGGGGCACGTGGATGGGGATGACGTTGAGCCGGTAGTAGAGGTCCTGCCGGAACCTGCCGGCCTCGATCTCCTTCTCCAGGTCCTTGTTCGTGGCGGTGAACACCCGCACGTCGACCTGGATGGTCTGGGCCCCCCCGACCCGCTCGAACCGCTGCTCCTGGAGGATTCTCAGGATCTTGGCCTGGGTGGGCAGGCTCATGTCGCCGATCTCGTCGAGGAAGAGGGTACCGTTGTTGGCCAGGTCGAACTTGCCCCGCCTGCGCTCGGTCGCGCCGGTGAATGCACCCTTCTCGTGCCCGAAGAGCTCGCTCTCGATGAGCTCCTGGGGTATGGCCGCACAGTTGACCTCCACGAAGGGCTGCTTGGCCCTGAGACTCTTCTTGTGCAGTCTCCTGGCAACCAGCTCCTTTCCCGTGCCGTTCTCCCCGAGGATGAGCACCCAGGCATCCGAGGGCGCCGCCCGGTCGATCTGCTCCTTGAGCCGGGTGATGGCCGGCGAGCTCCCGACGATCTCGTCGTCCTTCTCGGTCTTTTTCCTGAGCAGGGCGTTCTCTTCCTCCAGTGCCTTCAAGTGCAGGGTGTTGTTGAGGGTGATGATGATCTTGTTGAGGTCCAGCGGCTTTTCGATGAAATCCAGGGCTCCCAGCCGGGTCGCCCTGACGGCGGTGTCGATGGACCCGTGGCCGGTCATGATGATGACCGGCGCCTTGTACCCGTCCCTCTTGAGCTCCTCGAGGATCTGGAGACCGTCCTTGCCGGGCATCCAGATATCCAGCAGCACCAGGTCTACCTCGTTGTGCTCGATGATCTCCAGGGCATCCTCGCCGCTGGCAGCCAGCAGGGTCTGGTATCCTTCATCCTCAAGTCCGCCTTTGAGCGAGAACCGGATACTTTCCTCGTCATCCACGATGAGGATCGTACGTTTCATGTGCTACTCCTTTACCGGTAGTTCCATACTGAATACCGTGCCCGTGGGCACATTGTCCCGGACTCTCACGAACCCGTTGTGGTCCGAGACGATTCTCTTGACGATGACCAGGCCGAGCCCCGTGCCTCCCCGCTTGGTGGAAAAATAGGGCTCGAAGAGCCGGTCCCTGATCTTGGGGGGTATGCCGGTGCCGTTGTCCGCGATCTCCACGATGGCAATGTGCACGCCCGCATCGTAGCTCGTGCTGATGGATACCTTTCTCAGGGAGTTGCCGGCCTCGATCACCGCGGTGGTGGCGTTCTCCAGAAGGTTGCCGATGGCGCGGCTCATCTGGGGGGCGTCGATCTCCACGGCGGGCAGGGCATTGTCGAGCCTGATCTCGTAGGTGATCTCGGGGTGGGCCTGCCGGTACAGGGCAACCGCGTCCTGCACCACCTTGTTGAGGTCCCCGGGCGAGGGCACGCACGAGGGCATCTTGGCGAATATGGAGAACTCGTTGACCAGCCGCTTCATCTCGTCGACCTCGTTGATG
The DNA here is from genome assembly GCA_049275795.1 of Desulfomonilia bacterium. GTDB lineage: Bacteria > Desulfobacterota > Desulfomonilia > UBA1062 > UBA1062 > Phosphitivorax. Next base: position 263 of record JBASVF010000334.1, on the reverse strand, counting down.
ATGACCCGCGTGCACTCGTCGAAGACCTCCCCGTCATCGCCGAGCCGCTCGAGGTACCTGCGCCTGAGCCTCTGGGCGGAGAGCTGGATGGGGGTGAGCGGATTCTTCACCTCGTGGGCGATCCGGCGCGCCACCTCGCGCCAGGCCGCCATGCGCTCCATCTTCTGCAGCTGGGTCAGGTCGTCGAACACCACCACGATGCCCATGTACTCGCCGTTGTCGCCATGCAGGAACGAGGCGTGGCCCATGAGGGTGAGCTTCCT
>JBASVF010000333.1:0-3323 GCA_049275795.1 Desulfomonilia bacterium | reverse complement strand
GTGGTTGCAGTCGGTGCCGTCGCGGTTACCTTCGAGGTTTGCCTCGTTGTGCTTAACGTTGTACGAGACCAGGTCATTGAGAGTAAACCCGTCGTGGCAGGTGACGAAGTTGATGCTCCGGCTGATCTCCTGGTAAGTCTGGGGATAAATGTCCGGGCTGCCCATGATCCGGTATGCCGTCTTCTGGGCCGTGCCCGGGTCGCCCTTGACGAAACGCCTGACATCGTCCCGGAAGTGGCTGTTCCATTCGGCGAACCGCTCGCCCGTGAACGATCCCACCTGGTAGAGCCCGGCTGCATCCCATGCCTCGGCGATGATCTTGGTGCCCGAGAGCACGGGCTCGGACTCGATGGCCCATAAGATGGGCGGACGCTCCAGGGGCTCGCCCGACTCGCCCCGGGACATGACCGAGGCGAGGTCGAAACGGAAGCCGTCCACGTGCATCTGCTCGACCCAGTAGCGCAGGCATTCCAGGATCATCCTGCGCACCACGGAAAAATTGGTGTTCACGGTGTTGCCGCACCCGGTGAAGTTCTCGAAGCGTCTCTCGGGGATGTTGTAGATGTAGTACGAGGTGTTCTCGATCCCCTTGAACGAGAACACCGGGCCGTCATGGCCTGCCTCGGCCGTATGGTTGAACACCACGTCCATGATGACCTCGATGCCGTGGCGGTGAAGGGCCTTGACCATGTCCCTGAACTCATTGACCGGCCCCAGGGGGTCGCGGGACGAGCTGTAGCCGCAGTGGGGGGCGAAGAAGGCCATGGGGCTGTAGCCCCAGTAGTTCTTCAGACCTCCGGGGGCATCCTGCTCGTCGAACTGCTGGACGGGCATCAGCTCCACCGAAGTGACGCCGAGATCCTTGAGATAGCCGATCTTCTCGATCAGCCCTGCATAGGTGCCCCTCAGGTTTTCGGGCAGGCCGGAACTCGGATGGCGGGTGAACCCGCCTACATGGAGCTCGTAGATGAGGCTCCCCGTGTAGGGGGCCCTGAGCGGCTCGTCGCCTTCCCAGTCATAGTCGTCCGGGTCCACCACCACCGACTTGGCGGCAAACGCGCAGTTGTCTCCCGGCACACAGGCACGGGACCGGTCGTAGTTCTTCCCGAGGCACACGGCCTTTGCATAGGGGTCGAGGAGGAGTTTCTGTCCGTCGTAGAAGAGACCCCGCGATGGATCGTGCGGTCCGTAGATCCGGTAACCATAGAGCTGGCCTGGCTTGATGCCGCGGACAAAGACGTGCCAGTAGTAGAACGATTTGTTCACGGAAGGGTCGAGACGGATCACCCACGCGGGAACACCGTCATCCGGATCGTCGAACAGGAGCAGCTCAAGTGCGACGCAGCTCTTGGAGAAGATGCAGAAGTTCACCCCTTGCGGGTAGACGGTTGCCCCGAGAGGATAGCTCTTCCCCCGAAGGATATCGCCCTTGAAGGAATATGTTTCCTGGCCATGCTGCGCTCTCGACAAGAATGGCGCCCTTTCCTGCAGGCATGCCTGTCTCTAAAAAAAGCGGCATGCCAGTTTCGAGATCGTCCGGCCCGTGCAGGCTTACGGACTGTCAAGCAGAATCTACCACATGCCTGCACGCATCCGCAAGGCCCTGCCGGTGTCTTGGCTGGGATCGAAGGCCCTGTAATATCCGGCGCCAGCGCCGGCTTCGTTTTTTTGCGGGCATGGATACCCCCGGCATCTCGATAACCTTGGATTGCACCATACAGGCAACGCCACTCTCAGGCGAGGGCCGCTCGAACCTCCGAGCCATGCCTTGGAAGCCCTGAGACGCCCCGTTCTCCCAGGGGATGGTTCTCAATTGCGCTTGAGACCCCTTCGTACTCCCGGGGATGGTATGCATACGCCCGGAGCAGGCATCCTGCAGCACTGGAATTATCCTGCCGGGCAGGACGATCGAGCAGCACCTCCTGGCAGGTTGGAAGTGACAGGTAGCCGGAATCAGGGGTGAAAAGACCGGGGCTCTTGCTGGTACGGTTCTTGATGGAGGGTGCTCGATGTCGTTAACGGCTTTGACTAACAAGGCACGTGACAAGGAGGAGATGTGATGAAGGGACACCGGGCTCCCATCCTTGCGATCATCGGGTTTTTCACGCTCTTCCTCATCCACCAGGCCTTTGCAACTTGGCCGGCCGAGCAGCCGGATTTCCCGGATCCGGATGTATTCAATTTACCCGCCACGCCTGAAGCCCCCGTTGACGAGCGGCAACCGGGCCCCGGGAATACCCCTGGGCTCCCCGGTCCGGTTCCCGATCAAGGGCCCCGGGTGTGCTCGTTGGCCGGCATGGCCGGGCTGGGTGTGGATTGTGGCCGCCCTGATCATCGGAACCCTGGAGATCTGCGGCAGGCTGGGTCATTCACCGGGCAGGAGACGCGTTACCGGGTCACAAGACCGGCGTCTTACATACCCCTGGCAAGGTAGAAGCCCTGGATGACGCTGAAAACGGTCTTGCACCCAAGCCGGCCTTGGGAGCAGGGGCCGAGATTGAGAATCAAGGCCTTTGACATTAAGGGGTTGGATGATGAGCGAAGCAGGAACACCCATGTCCCGCATGCCGCAGCCTGAAGGGAAGGGGGAGCGGTTTCGCTCAATCGGCATTCGTTCGTCTCGTTATCCCGGGAAAACCGTTCATGGGTCCGTGAGGCTCCCTGGTATCGCTTGAATACCCTCGGTGAGCGTCCCGGGCATTCCTCAGCGTTTATCCCGCAAGGACCCGCTGCCATCGGCCGGGACCGTCCGCGGAAAAGCCTTCGCTCGAGCTCTATGCGGGTTTTACGCACAAAGCAAAGCGGATGCCGCAGATGCCTACTCGACCACCACGAGCAGTGTCCCGTCCATGAACGACTCGCACCTGGTGTGCCCCAGGGTTATCATCCGATTGTCGGGCTTCAAAGGAACCCCATATCTATCGACAGGCTTTCCCTTCGTGATCGGCACTACCACCTCTTCATGCGCACCGCTGTCCGTGAGGCCGTATCCCTGGGCATAGCCCTCGTGCTCTGTTCCATGTATGAGCTTGTACATACTCGCCGTCTCCTGTCGTGTGTGTTATATAAGGAACGATGGCAGTGTTATCAATCCTTGCGGTTTGGGTTGCAAACGGGGCAGGTCTCTGAACAGGGCTTTGAATTTTTACCGGTGAATTTCCGATAACGCTTGAGTGTGGAAGCACCGGGATGTCCGGGTGTCAACGGGAAGATAAAAGTATACCAATTCTGGGAATGAAAAGTATACCACCCTTACCCGACAGTGTCCTGAGAATCGACCCCGTCCTTCGAGATTTTTCCCCGTAAGCGGAAACTGTTGCCTC
>JBASVF010000332.1:0-13346 GCA_049275795.1 Desulfomonilia bacterium | reverse complement strand
TCGTCAAGGCCATGTTTGCTACCATCACCAATGTCAACTTCGACAGCGAGCGCATCATGGACCTCGTCCGCGAGGCCCTCAGGAGGAGGGAGGAGATCAAGGCGGCCGCGGGCTTGAACATCGACGCTCCCGATGCCGCCGTGTGGTACGCGGAGACGGACCCGGAATTCAGGGAGAAAGCCACGACCGTGGGCTTCCTGAGCGTGGAGGACCCGGACATCCGCTCCCTGATCGGACTGCTTACCTTCGGTATGAAGGGCATATGCGCCTATGCCGACCACGCAGCCATCCTCGGACACGAAGACCCTGACATCTACGCGTTCCTGCTCAAGGGGCTCGCGGCGACCACCCGGAACCCGGGCGCTGACGAACTGCTCGGGCTGGTCATGGAATGCGGGAACACGGCGGTCAAGACCCTGGCCCTGCTCGACGCCGCCAACACCGGCGCCTACGGCGAGCCGGAGATCACCCGGGTGAACATCGGGGTGAGAGGCAACCCGGGCATCCTGGTCTCGGGCCATGACCTGAAGGACTTCGAGCAGCTCCTGGAGCAGACCAAGGGCACGGGCGTGGACGTGTACACCCACAGCGAGATGCTGCCCGCCAACTACTACCCGGCCTTCAAGAAGTACGACCACTTCGTGGGCAACTACGGCAACGCCTGGTGGAAGCAGAACGAGGAGTTCGAGAGCTTCAGGGGCCCCATCCTCATGACCACGAACTGCATCGTTCCGGTCAAGGATTCCTACCGGCACCGGATCTTCACCACGGGCATGGTCGGCTACCCGGGCGTCAAGCACATCCCGGAGCCGGCGGACGGCTCGCCCAAGGACTTCTCCGAGCTCATCGCCCTGGCGAAGACCTGCCCTCCCCCGGTCGAGATCGAAAAGGGCGAGATCGTGGGCGGCTTTGCGCACGCGCAGGTCATGAAGCTTGCCGACAAGGTGGTCGATGCCGTAAAATCGGGCGCGATCAAGCGCTTCGTGGTCATGGCGGGCTGCGACGGCAGGTTCAAGTCGCGCGAGTACTACACCGAGGTCGCGCGCAACCTGCCGCCTGATACGGTCATCCTCACCGCGGGCTGCGCCAAGTACCGCTACAACAAGCTCCCCCTGGGCGATATCGGCGGCATTCCCCGGGTGCTGGACGCCGGCCAGTGCAACGACTCATACTCCCTGGCCGCGATCGCGCTCAAGCTCAAGGAGGTCTTCGGACTCGACGACATCAACGACCTCCCCATCTCCTACGACATCGCCTGGTACGAGCAGAAGGCCGTGGCCGTGCTGCTGGCGCTGCTGGCCCTGGGAGTGAAGAACATCCGCCTCGGCCCTACGCATCCCGCCTTCCTCTCGCCCAACGTGGCAGGCATCCTGGTCGAGAAGTTCGGGATCAAGGCTATCAGCGATCCGGCAAGCGACGTAGCCGCGATCGTCGAAGGCAGGTAAAACCCACGTCCCTGCCCGCTCTCCATGAGGGTTTCCCGGGAGAGCGGGCAGGAAAACGCCCTTAAAAAAGGGCTCGGTCTCGATCTTCCCTGTGGAAGACAGGCCTGAAGAAAGCGGGCATGCGGCCATCACCTCGTGAGAGGGTTCTTAGAGCCCGGCATCGAGGAGGCCCCACACCCGCGGCGCGGGCGGCACACCGGCCGGTCCCGCGAGACATGAAGGAGGAAAACCATGAAGCGCAAGATCATCCAGATAGACGAAGAGCTGTGTAACGGCTGCGGGCAGTGCATACAGGCCTGCGCCGAAGGCGCTCTGAAACTGGTGAACGGCAAGGCCAGACTGGTGAGCGATGTCTACTGCGACGGGCTGGGCGCCTGCATCGGCGAGTGCCCCACCGGGGCGCTCACCATTATCGAGCGCGAAGCCGATGCCTTTGACGAAGAGGCGGTTGCGAAGCGACTGGAGCAGACCGCCCCAAAACAGCAAGAGCCTGCGCTCGCGTGCGGCTGTCCCGGGACCGCGGCCATGACCTTCACACCGCGGGGCGATGAGGACGATGCCGGCCCGGCCGCTCGCTCCATGCTCTCGCACTTCCCGGTCAAGCTGCAGCTCATCAACCCGCAGGCGCCCTTCCTTAAAGGGGCGGACCTGCTGCTCATGGCCGATTGCTGTGCCCTGTGCTATCCGGATGTGCACAGAAGGCTGCTCAAGGGCAGGGCCGTGGCCATGGGCTGCCCGAAGCTCGACAACCTGGACGCCCATGTTCAGCGGCTGAGCGAAATCATCCGGTACGGCGGCATCAGGAGCCTGTGCGTGGTTCACATGGAGGTGCCCTGCTGCAGCGGGTTCGTCCGGGCGGCGCTCATGGCGGCGAAGACGGCCGGATCGGACATCCCCTTGAGCCATGTCGTGATCTCGCGGCGGGGAGAGGTGCTGGGCGAGGGTCCCATTTGCGGGAATGACAACCCCCAGGTGCAGGGCATAAGGACGATCTCCGGATAATCCCCGCACCCGGGGTTTCTTACGGTTTGGCAGCGGGGCCTTCCTCAGTCGAAGGCCATGCTCGTCTTCCAGACCTCCCAGACCCTGCCGACCAATTCGGGGCCCGGCTTGAGGGTCGGCTTGCCCGGCCTCCAGCCCGAGGGGGTGGCCTCGGTTCCCTTGCTCTGTCTCACGTGCTGGAAGGCCTGGATCTGTCGGAGACTCTCCATGACATTGCGCCCGACCGGAGGGGTGAGCACCTCGTAGCCCTGGATGACGCCGTCGGGATCGATGATGAAGCGGCCGCGGGTATCGACCCCGGCCTCGCTGTCGTAGATGCCGTAGAGGCTCCCTACCCTGCCCGCCGCATCGGAGAGCATGGGAAACGGAACGCCGCCCGAGACCATCTTGGAGAGCTCGACCTCGTTCCAGATCTTGTGGACGAACACGCTGTCCACGCTCATGGTATAGACCTCGACCCCCAGCTTCTGGAACTCGGGATATTTCTCGGCAACTGCCGAGACCTCGGTCGCTCAGACAAAGGTGAAGTCACCCGGGTAGAAGCACAGGACGACCCACTTGCCGAGGCACTCCGAGAGCCTGAACTCGATGAATTTTCCCTGGTGGTATCCGGGGGCGACGAAATCCGGGGCCTTCCTCCCTACCCTGATCATGGCGCTTGTCTCCTTTCTCATTTCCTGTCCTTCCGGCCCTTCAACCTGCTGCCGTCCCCAGATCGACTCCTCGCCCACAGGACCTCCCATGGGCCGGGCGCAGCCAACCTTGATTTCCTCGGGCATGAACATTCCTCCCCTTATGCGAGATTGTGGAGAACCCCTCAGAAAATGCAGGAGTCATTCACTGAGAGAATAATAGCCCCCGGTGGTATGCTTTCAAGGAACATTCATGAATGCCAAAGGCTTTCTCCGCATCCTGGATCAGGCCTGCAGTCTCCCTCGGAGGACCGTGCCGGCCCGGTCCGGCTACAGGCATGAGATCGGAACGCCCCGGGCTTACCCGGAGCCGGGGTTGTTGCAAGCCTGCGGGCAATCCGGTATTATAAGATCAGGATATCGCTGATATCGAATAAGGAGGTACCGTGCCGTTCTTCGCCAGGGACAACGCGCGGATCCATTACGAGGACCAGGGCAGCGGAGAGCCGGTGATCGCGGTCCACGGGCTCATCGGCAACACCCGCTACTGGAAGCCGGTCACTGATCTCATCGGGCAGAAGTGCAGGTTCATCTCCATGGACATGCGCGGCCACGGCCGCACCGAGGTGCACGGCGAGCCCTACGGCTATGACGTCAAAACCGTGGGGGAGGACATCGTGGCCCTGGCTGATCACCTGGGCATACCGCACTTCCATCTCCTCACCCATTCCACCGGGGGGTTTGCGGGCGTGAGGTACGCCATGGAGGACTGCAGCCGCTTCAAGTCGCTCATCCTCACCAACACCGCCTCGGCCACCTCCGTGGTCCCCGGGGACGAGCGGACGATCAGGGATTACCACGACCGGTTCGCCGCGTGGTTCCAGCGCTTCGACTGGGACCAGATCATGGGCGTGATCAAGATCACGCCAGGCCCGTTCTTCCGGGGCGTCATGGAGTCGCCGGACTCGAGAAGGATGCTAGGCCTCGCCCGCGAGATGGCGAAGATCGGAAACCGGGACCTCATCGCGGCGTTCATCCGGTCGTTCTACACCGACCCGGATCCCCGCATCGAGGGCCTGCGCCGGATCACCTGCCCGGTGCTCATCGTCACCGGGGAAAAGGACGACCTCATGCTGGAGCCCAGCAGGCTCATGGCCCGCGAGATCCCGGGGGCCCGGCTCCTCGAGTACGAGGGCGTTGGCCACATGAGCGCCCTGGAGGCCCCTGACCGCCTGGCCCGGGACGTGATGGACTTCATCGCAGCCCACTCGGGCTGAAACATCGCCGCACACCGGGCGCGCCACCTCGGGCCCCACTTGAAAACCTAGAGGACTCTCCCAGGATTAATTCCAGTACGACTCAAGCGGCCCGGCAATGCAAGGACCTGCGTACGAGTCTTGGGGACCCCGTCCGGCTCGATGCCTGGCGGGTGCCGGGCCCTGCAAGGAGGATAGCGCTATGTTCACTCCCAAGGATATCGTCGTTGCAACCGATTTTTCCGAGCACGCGAATAGGGCCCTGGCGAGCGCGCTCGACATCGCCTCGAAGGCCGGCGCAAGGGTGCACCTCGTGCACGTGGTGGACAGGATCCAGCAGTGTGTGGCTGACTACTGCATCGAGAGGGAAACCATGGACCAGATCGAGAGGCAGAGCATTGCGGCTTCCCGGGAAAAGCTGGAGAAGGAGACGAAAGACATCGCCTCCTCGCGCGGGGTAAACATCTCCTATGACGTCAGGGTCGGGGTGCCCTACGAAGAGATAATCAGGGAGCAGGAGGAGAAGAACGCCGACCTCATTGTGATCGCCTCTCACGGCAGGACCGGGCTCATGGGCCATCTCACCGGCAGTGTCGCGGACAAGGTCCTGCATCACGCCAAGTGCCCCGTGCTCCTGGTCAGGTGAGGCGCCCCACGGGTCTTGCCCGGCGTAAAGGAGCCATGGCCCGGGGCGCTTGATGCGCCGCAGGTGTTTTCCTGACAAGGCGTAGATTGCCCGCGAGGCCGGTTCGATACGGCCGGGAAAGGCCGGGGGATGAACCCAGCCGGCGTGCAAAAGTCCGTGCGGGCTTCTGCAGGCCGGCCTTTGCGAGTCAATCGTGCGCTACTGCTACTGGGTGAGCGGAACGAGCTCGAGCTCAACGCGCCGGTTGAGCTGGCGGCCCTCCGGGGTGTCGTTGCTCGCGATCGGGGCCGACTCGCCCATGCCCTGGGTGGCGATCCTCATGGGGTCGATGCCGTGGCTTGCCAGGTACTGGCCGACGCTGGCCGCCCTCTTCTGCGAGAGCGTGAGGTTGTAGGAATCAGAACCCGTGCTGTCGGTGTGGCCAGTGATGTTGATGAGGGTCTTGTTGTACTCCTTCAGGACCAGGACCACTGAATTGAGCACGTCGTAGAAGTTGGCGTTGATGTCCGCGCTGTCGACCTTGAAGGTGATGTTGCCGGGCATGTTCAGGTAGATGCGGTCGCCCTGGCGGGTGACGCTCACGCCGGTGTTCTGGAGCTGCTGGCGAAGCTTGGCCTCCTGCTTGTCCATATAAAGGCCCACGCCCCCGCCGGCGATGGTGCCCACGCCGGCGCCGATGAGCGCCCTCTTGCGGCGGTCTTCACTGTCCTTGCCGGTCGCCGCACCGACCGCGGCGCCCGTGGTGGCCCCGATGATGGAGCCCCAGGCGGTCTTGCTCATCTTCCGCTCGCCGGTGTACGGATCGGTGGCACATCCCTGGAGCACAAAAATCCCTACACCCAAGATCAAACAGATGGTTGCTATTCTCTTCACCTCATGTTCCTCCATTCTCTCTGGTATTCCAGGCTCTCGTTTCCTTCATACCACCCGGGCCCGCCCCGGGTGGTGTGAAGCTTACCCGATAAGGACCCCCGACATCAACAGGAGACTGGGGGCGGTCCGCAAAACCCGGCCGCAGCCAAGGTTTCCCGGGCCTTCATCCCCGGGTGAGGTGCCGGTACTTGATGCGATGGGGCGTTTCGGCCTCCCTGCCGAGCCGCCTTTTCCGGTCGGCCTCGTAGTCCGAGTAGTTGCCCGTGAAGAACACCACCGAGCTGTCGCCCTCGAAGGCGAGGATGTGCGTGGCGATGCGGTCGAGGAACCAGCGGTCATGGCTGATGATCACCGCGCACCCGGCGAAGTTCTCCAGCGCCTCTTCCAGGGCGCGCATGGTATTGACGTCGAGGTCGTTGGTGGGCTCGTCCAGGAGCAGGACGTTTGCGCCGTCTTTGAGCATGCAGGCCAGGTGTACCCGGTTACGCTCGCCGCCCGAGATCATGCTCACCTTCTTCTGCTGGTCGGTGCCCGAGAAGTTGAACCGGGCCACGTAGGCCCGCGAATTGACCTCGCGCCTGCCCAGAGTGATGGTGTCGCGGCCGCCCGAGATCACCTCCCAGATGGTCTTCGAGGGGTCCAGGGTGTCCCGCTCCTGGTCCACGTAGGCAAGCTTCACGGTCTCGCCTATGCGGATGGTGCCGGAATCGGGCTGCTCAGCGCCGGTGATCAGCTTGAAGAGCGTGGTCTTGCCCGCGCCGTTGGGGCCGATGACGCCGACGATGCCGCCCGCGGGCAGGGAGAAGCTCATGTTCTCGAAGAGCAGTTTATCGCCATAGGCCTTGCTCACGCCCTCGGCCTCGATCACTACCTTGCCCAGGCGGTCTCCGGGCGGGATGTAGATCTCGAGCTCTTTTTCCCTGGCCTCGACATCCTGGCTCAGGAGCGCCTCGTAGGCGTTCACGCGGGCCTTGGCCTTGGCCTGGCGCCCCTTGGGTGACATGCGGATCCACTCGAGCTCGCGCTCGAGGGTCTTGATCCGGCTGGCCTCGCGCTTTTCCTCGTTCGCGAGCCTGGCCTGCTTCTGCTCGAGCCAGGAGGAATAGTTGCCCTTCCAGGGGATGCCGTGGCCCCGGTCGAGCTCGAGGATCCATCCGGCCACGTTGTCGAGGAAGTAGCGGTCGTGGGTGACCGCGATCACGGTGCCCTCGTACTGCTGCAGATGGCGTTCCAGCCAGGCCACCGTCTCGGCGTCGAGGTGGTTGGTGGGCTCGTCGAGGAGCAGGATGTCGGGCTTCTTGAGCAGGAGCCTGCACAAGGCTACGCGCCGCTTCTCGCCGCCCGAGAGCACTGACACCGGGGTATCGCCGTCCGGGCAGCGAAGGGCGTCCATGGCCATTTCCAGGCGCGAGTCGATGTCCCAGGCATCGAGGTGGTCGATCTTCTCCTGCAGCTCGCCCTGGCGGGCCATGAGCTTATCCATCTCCTCGTCGGACAGGGCCTCGGCGAACCGCTCGCTGATGGCGTTATACTCTCTCACCAGGTCGACCGTCTCCTGCATACCCTCTTCCACCACCTCTCGCACGGTCTTGTCCGGGTCGAGCACGGGCTCCTGCTCGAGATAGCCCAGCGTGTAGCCGGGCGAGAGCACGGCCCTGCCTTCGAAGGACGTATCGACGCCCGCCATGATGCGCAGCAGCGTGCTCTTGCCCGACCCGTTGAGGCCCAGGACCCCGATCTTGGCACCGTAGAAGTACGACAGGGATATATCCTTGATCACCTGCCTGCCCTGGTATGACTTGCTCACCCTCATCATGGAATAGATGATCTTTTCGCCGCCGTTGCTCATGGAAAAAGCTCCTTTGCCTCATCAGTGATATATCCCGGGCGAGCACCGACCCCGGTTCAGGCCGCAAGCGGCCTGTGATGTCTCCCCTGCTTCTCGATGCACCGAGGCTCAAACGGACCGGGGAGGATTCAAAAGAATCCCGGGTCCTCACCACGTAAGCGGGAATCCGGGCCCCTTCTCTATACCAGCACCTATGGGGTCCGGAAAAGGGAAAATCGGCACGCCTGTGCACGCCTCGTCCCTTCACCGCCGGGAGACCTGCAGGCACACCAGCCTTTGGCAGCCAGCTCCCATCGCCGCTCCGGGTGCCTGGGATACAACGAACCAGCGCTCGTGCTCCTGCCCCGACAATTCCCTTGCAAAAGCGCGGCAGGTACGCTATGGCACTGTGCGCCCCAGAAAAGGCGAAGGAAACCGAACGGGTGAGCATGGATAGAACAGCCAGGAACGAAGGCATCAGGAACATCGCCATCATCGCGCACGTCGACCACGGCAAGACCACGCTCGTGGACGGCTTGCTGCGCTTCAGCGGCGTGTTCCGCAAGGGTATGGAGGTGCAGACCCGTGTCATGGACCGGCTTGAGCTGGAGCGCGAGCGCGGCATCACCATCGCGGCCAAGAACTGCTCGGTGCTCTGGCGAGGGGTGAAGATCAACATCATCGACACGCCCGGCCACGCCGATTTCGGCGGCGAGGTGGAGCGCGGGCTTGCCATGGCCGACGGCGCGGTGCTGCTGGTTGACGCAGCCGAGGGTCCCCTGCCACAGACGCGCTTCGTGCTCAGAAAAACCCTGGAGGCGGGCCTGAAGATCATCGTGGTGATCAACAAGATCGACCGCAAGGACGCCAGGCCCCGGGAAGTGCTCAACGAGGTATTCGACCTCTTCATCGACCTTGGCGCAAACGACGAGCAGATCGACTTTCCCTGCCTGTACGCCGTGGGCCGCGAGGGCGTCGTCATGACCTCTCCCGACGCGCAGGCCCAGGACCTTGGGCTGCTGCTCGACACCATCCTGGACAAGGTTCCCGCGCCCGCGTATAACCCTGCGCAACCCTTCCAGATGCTGGTGTGTGACCTGGACTACAGCGACTACCTGGGAAGGCTCGCCATCGGCAGGATATTCAACGGCCATGTCAGCTCGAGCGACACCCTGGTGTGCATCGGCTCGCAGGGCATGCACACCCGGCTTAAGGTCACCAGGCTGCAGGGCTACGAGGGCATCGCGCTCAAGGAGCTCGACCGCGCCGCCCCCGGCGACATCGTGGTGCTCTCGGGCATCGAGGACGCGGCCATCGGCGACACCATCTGCACCGTGGAGGAACCAAAGGCCCTGCCCAGGATCCGGGTGGACGAACCCACCGTGTCCATGCGAATCACGGCCAACGACTCCCCGCTTGCCGGCACCGAAGGCGTATACGTGCAGTCGAACCGCATCCTGGAGCGCCTGCAGAAGGAGGCCCTGCGCAACGTCTCCATCCGTCTGGAGGTGCCGGCCGATAACGACGGCTTCATTCTCAAGGGTCGGGGAGAGCTCCAGCTCGCCATCATCATCGAGACCATGCGTCGCGAGGGCTTCGAGCTGTGCGTGAGCAGGCCGGAAGTCATCACCTTATACCGGGGCTCGGAACTCCTGGAGCCCATCGAGCACCTCTACATCGACTGCGACGAGGAGTACCAGGGCATCGTCACGGCAACGCTCTCGGCCCGCAAGGGCAGGATGGTGAACTTCATCGGCATGGCCGGCGGCAGGGTGAGGATCGAGTTCGAGATCCCCTCGCGCGCGCTGATCGGCTACCGTGGCGAGTTCCTCACCGACACCAAGGGAAGCGGCGTGATGAGCTCCTACCTGCTGGGCTTCGAGCCCTATCGGGGCGACTTTCCCGCCCGGCGTACCGGCTCGATCGTGGCCGACCGCAGGGGCACGGCCGTAGCCTACGCCCTGTTCAACCTCGAGCCCAGGGGCAGGCTCTTCATCACCTCGGGCGAGGCGGTGTACGAGGGCATGATCATCGGCGAGCACAGCAAGGAAAACGACATCGACGTGAACCCCTGCAAGATGAAGAAGCTCACCAACATGCGCGCAGCCGGCCGCGACGACAACATCCTGCTTCCGCCCGTGACGCCCATGACCCTGGAGAAGGCCCTGCAGTTCATCCGCGAGGACGAGATGGTGGAGGTAACGCCGCGCTCGATCAGGCTGCGCAAGGCCGTGCTCTCGGCCGGCAAGCGCCATGACCAGGGCATAGCCAGGAAGAAGGCGGCGGGGTGAACGCCTGAGACCATTTCACCTGGCAACTATCGGCATGGGCCAGCCCCTTTCCTTGAAGAAAAGAAGCCATTCCGGTACCTCAAATTCCCCAGTGAAGGCCCATTGATCCAGACGTCTCCGGCAGATCATCGATTTCGGGGGCGGTGCCGGAGAAGACCGGTTTGCTGCCAGCGTCTACGCCATCACTTGATCGTCGCTGCTCCATGAGAACCCGGGTATTGGAACCCTGCCCCTCTTGCTGTATGTGGCATGCACAAGAGCCCTTGGGTGTTCGATCCCTTCCCAGACGATATTCCCTCACCCGTTTCCGGGCGGATCCTGCGCATCTTCCGCGAATCAACCGGTCCTGGTTCATGGAACCGCTTCGCTACCAGTCGATCATCGTTCCCTTATGGGCAAACGGCGGGCCCCACGTATGCTCGAGCGATTCCCTGTCCCACCCGCTCAGATTCGCTGCAACCTCGTACGTGCTCTGGAAAAAGCTCAGGAGCTTTCTATCCGGTGAGTCGGACGATCGCACAGCCTCATACGGCAGGATGAACTCTCCGAAGTCCTTGCTGTAGTAGGCTTCGGCCGGCTCCACGCGAGCATCCCGGAATCCCGCCGGCTCGGGATAGATATACGTATAGTATGCAGGCTCGCCAAGCCCCCCGCCGGGCCAGTATCCGCAGCTGAATACCTCTTGCGAGTAGGCCTCCACCATCACGTAGCGCGCGACACCAGGGAACCCGGGATGCTCGGGAGCCGGTCGTCCGGAAAACCGGGAGGTCGCCAGGTCGAACGATCCCCAGTAAAAGTTCACCGGGCTCGCCTTGCCCACGAACCGCGACCGGAACATATCCATGATGCGATGGGCCTGTACGAGGGTCTTCCAGAATTTCCGTGCATAATCGGCATCATAGGACGCATTCTTGGTATCCATCTCAAAGGGTGTTCTCGCCTGCACCTCGACCGGCGTGGTCCAGATGGATACCCGTATGCCCAAGCTGCGCAAGGCATCCATGGTCTCCTGGTAGAAATCCGCCACGCTTCGGGGCTTGAGCTCTATGCTGCGGCTTTCACCCTCCTCCACTGCTATGCGAAGCTCGTGGTCGATGAAATCGAAATCCATCTGGAAGATCGTGTCTTCATACGGCACCGGGTAGGTTGTCAGGCCCCTCGAGGTGACATGGAGCGGCACCTGCCACCACTGGTTCATCATGGGTGCGAGCTCGAGCTTGATCTTGCCGACTATCTGCGTCCACATGTGGAGGGTGTCGTGCGTATCCTGCCAGGCATGAAGCGGCAGACTCGGCCAAAGCTCTTCTCTCGTATCGACGGCAGCCATGGTTCCCCCCTTTCCCCAAGGAGCCGGCAAGGCACCCCTGGAATCTGTTCCCTGTTATGAGAATTGGAAAATGGCGCACGGTGTTGGCATCTCAAGTATGGCATGCCTTCATCGTTTGAATATGCAGGCAGGGGCTTTTACCTTTGGGGGTAAAAGCGCTGAACCGTATCCCTGCGCGGGGGGACATCTCAAGGATGCGTATTGCCTGACCTGTAAAAAGGAAGAATATGATTCTTTGAGATCGCAAAAGGCAACCCCAAAACCCGGGCGTGGCGGCCGTCGATATCTGCCCTATGCTTTCACTGAACATGGGGCTATCATGTCTGCGACGGTTCTCAACAGTCAGAGAGCTTTTGAGATGATTGTGTTTGTTGTGGGGGCCTCCATCGCCTCTGTGAAGGAAGCAAATGTATGCAGCCAGATGCAATCTTCTTTTCAGGTCCGCATGAAGGGTTCCACGGCCTCGTTCTATTCGAGGATGTACGGCGTGATGTAATCCGTATCAAGGACACAGGCATCTACCAGCTTCATGAGTTTTTTTGAGAAAAAGACAGAAGGAGTAGCAGATGCGTGGAAGTGTTGACTATCTCAATCCCCCGGGTTTGCACAGGAACCCTGCATACACTCAGGCCATAGCCATCAGCGGCGAGGTGAGGACGATCTATGTGGGCGGCCAGAACGCAGTGGATGAGTCCGGCAACATTGTCGGCAAGGGCGACATCGGGGCGCAAACGGAAAAGGCGCTCAGGAACGTTGAAACGGCCCTGGCCGCAGGCGGGGCCGAGCTCCGGCACGTCGTGAAGTGGACCGTCTACATCCTGCAGGGCCAGTCGGTCCGGGACGGGTTCGAAGCGTTTCAGAAGGTGTGGGGCTCAAGGCCGAATCCTCCCGTGGTGAGCAGCGTCTTTGTCCCGGCATTGGCACACCCTGATTTTCTCGTGGAGATCGATGCCATCGCTGTGGTTCCGCAGGGGTGAGCAGCCCCAAGCTCGGCGAAACGGCCGTACATCTCATGAGAGCAGGCGATGGACAGGATCGGGGCGTTGGCGTTCCACAGAACCCATCAAGCTCGACGGCGCGAAGGAGGATCGAGGCGGGGTGCCCCGGTCACAGCAGATCGTCGTGGCTGTGCTGGTACCCTCCTCCTGGATGCAGGTGCGTGTGGCTGTGGACGGCGGGCCGTGCAGATGTGTCTATCCTGCCGTCCGACATTCCGTAGACAACGGTGGTGATCCGATCGAGAAAGTCCATCTCGTGGGAAGCGACCACGCAGGTGAGATCCAGGCGCTCCAGGACCTCCACGAGCTTCTCCTTTGCAGCCCTGTCCAGGCCGGATGAAGGCTCGTCCAGGATGAGCAACTCGGGCCCCATCGCCAGGATGCAGGCCATGGCGGCCAGCTTCTTCTCCCCGTGGGAGAGCCGGTGGCTGATCCGCGGTGCAAAGTCCGGGATGCCGAGCATCTCGAGGGTCTCCATGGCGGTCTGCCTTGCCGTTGCCGGGGATGCACCCAGGTTCATCGGCCCGAAGGCCACGTCCTCCAGCACGGTAGGGCAGAAGAGCTGGTCATCGGGGTTCTGGAAGAGAAAGCCGATCCTGCGGCGCACCTCGCGAAAGTCGCTCTCCTTTACCCTCTCCCGGCCGAAGATCCGGATGCTGCCGGAAGCCGGGCTGAACAGGCCCATGATCAGGTGAAACAGGGTGGTCTTGCCCGCGCCGTTGGCTCCCACGAGGCCCACGCGCTCGCCCCGCCTCAGCTCGAAGTCGAGCCCGTTGAGCACCGGCGGCCTGCCCGGGTAGGAAAAGCAGATACTCTTAAGCTGGATCACGATCTCCTCACAGGTCTGCATAGAGCAACCCCGCCAGAATCGCCAGGAGCAGGCCCAGGCAAGCCATATCCAGGCCGGTTATCCTGCCCGGCTCCAGGCAGGCGAACCTGCCATTGAAGCCCCTGAGCACCATGGCAGTCCGCACCCGGCACGCCCGCTCGTAACTGTTCACCAGGAGCATGCCCACGAGCCAGGCATAGCTCCGGTAGGTGTGAAGAC